>CANRQG010000009.1 GCA_947632735.1 uncultured Bacilli bacterium
GGGATCGAACCGCTGACCTCCACGGTGCAAACGTGGCGCTCTCCCAGCTGAGCTAATGCCCCGTCTTTTTTTCCAACCAGCAATAAGATTATAGCATATCTATTTTTTTAAAGTCAACTATTTTTAAACAATTTTTGCAAAAAATCATCTTCCCACATATATTTATCTTCTATTTTTAATAAATGCTTTTTATTACGATAAAAATTTAAACCATTATTTATTAATTTAGTCTTTTTAAAATTATAATCATTTAAATATCTTTCTAAAAGAAACTTTTGATAATAATAATTAATTTTTTTATATTCACTGGTTATCTTAAAAAGTAAAAAACAAACTACTAATAAAAAATTAAGATTTAAATTATTTATATTTAAGAAAAATATTACTACTACCAGTAAATAACTAATTATAATAGATAAATAATAACTTATTTTAAAAGAAAAAAAACTTGTTAAAAAGATATTTACTAATTTTCCACCATCTAAAGGAAATATCGGTAATAAATTAAAAAGTAAAATACCATAGTGATAAATAGTAATCATTTCTTGATAGTGAGATAAAAATGTCCTTAGAAAAAGATAAGCCATTATTTGAAATAAAGGACCCATAATTAAAATAAGTAATTCTTTAACTAAAGATACATTTTGTTCCATATTAAATTTAGCTATTCCTCCAAGAGGATATAAATATATTTTAACAACATCAATTTTTAAAAATTTAGCGATCAGAAAATGCCCAAGCTCGTGAATTATAATTAAAAAACTTATAATAAAAAAGGGAACAAATGATGCGCTTAGAATAGCTACAATAGCAAAGAAGTAAACAAAAATGTTTACTTCAAAATATTTAAATATATTTTTTATAATCAAGATTCTGTCCATCTTTTTGGAAAATTAAATATAATTTATTTGACTTAACTTCACCTAACAATTTCCCTTTTTCAACATAATCATATAATTTTAAATTACTTGTATCAACATTAGCATAAGTAACGTCAATACCATTAATTTGTTCAATGACAACACTGTCTCCATAGCCATCCTTTGGTCCAATAAAAACAACAATACCACTTTCTAATATTGGTACCATATACTTATCTGAAACACTTAAACATACACCATCTTTATAAGCTTCTTCTTCAGTAAAATTCAAATTTTCATTAAAGACAGGCTCTTCTTCTGTAATTACTTTTTCAATAGATAAAATATTACCAAAATATTTTTGATATAGATTTTTAACTTTAGTAAATTTAAAATTTTTTTCATAAATATTTTTAAGAAAATTTGTTTTAAGATTAGGATTTCCTTTAATAAGTATTAGCCCTACTAAAAATACTATTATAGAAACTAAAAAACGTGTTATAAATTGCTTAACACTTCTTTTTAATACTAGTTTTTTCTTTACTGTTTTTGTTTGCATAAATAAAATCTCCTTTAATGAAATATATTCTTTAAAGAAGATTTTTATGATTAATTAATACTAATTTTTTTATATTTTTTAGGTAATGCCTTAATAAGACAATAGGAACTAAGCGCAAATATTACATTTAGTAATAGTGAATGAGCTATTTTATATACTAAACGGAATAATGATATAGGAACTAAGTTAAATATTAAAATAATAAAAGCGGTTAAACTTTCATAAATAGTAATTATAAGAATAGTTATAAAAATTATTTTTATAAAACTATAACCAAAGTTTTTATAGAAAAATTTAACTACTAAACCACATATAAAAAACAAAATAGCATTTAAGAAAAGAAGATTAGTATAGAAAAGGTCATATAACATACCTAGGATAATAATTGTTATAAAATAATTTTTTTCTTTTTTACGATATAAAGGATAAACTAATAATATAGATGTTAAAGTTAAAAGCGGTGTAAAGTAAGATAAATCTTCTGGTAAAAAAGGTAAAAAATTAGATAAAATACCATCCATAATAAAAGCTATTATAAAAATACTAAACGAAAGCATTATTTCTTCTCCTTTAAAATACTAACATAATGAATATCATTAAAGTCTTGCTTTGTCTTAATATATAAAATTTTACTTAAATCGTATTTATCCATTTCTTCACTTTCAACAGTACCTATATAAATACCAGCTGGAAATAATTCTCCTAACCCACTAGTTACGACAATATCACCTTTTTTTACATTAACACTTTTATCAATACTAGAAACTTTTATTAAACCTTTTTTCTTATCATAACCATTCAATATAGCATAATTATCTGTATCATTTACCTTTACGGCTACACTTACTTTAAAGTTAACATCATCAGAAGTAATTAGTTTTAATTCACTTGAATTATTTGAAACTTTAGAGATTTTACCTAACAAACCATTCTTAGTAATAACAGCCATATTTTCTTTTATTCCATCTTTTTTACCTTTATCAAGAGTTATAGTATTAAACCAATAACTTTTATTTCGTGATAAAATAGTAGCATTCTCAACACTATATTCTGTTAAAGTTCTATTTAAGTCTAATGCTTCTTTTAATTCAGCTATTTCTTTTTCTAATGAAGCATTAACATTTTTTTGAATTAAATAACTTTCATTTTGCTTTTCTTTTCCACTAGAAAAAGCTGTAAACGGATACATTATTACCTTATTAAAAGAAACTGCTATATCTTTGAAAAAAGATTCAACTGGAGTATAAGTTCTACTCAAGATGGTAGAAAAAGCAACTAGTAAAATTAAAATTACTGTTGTAATAACTATAACTAATTTTTTATTAATTTTCTTTTTACCATACATAAATATCACCAGCTACACAATTTATTATATTATACTTCTTTTTATTAAACAATTAAAGATTTAAAATTTCCTTATGATTATAAAAACTATAAAAAGTATTATCTCCTACTATAATGTGGTCAATTACAGGAATACCCTGAATATTACCTGTTTTTATTAAATTTTCCGTAAGTAAGATATCTGCTTTAGAAGGTAATACATCATTAGATGGATGATTATGAACACATATTATACTTGCGGCACTAAGTAAATAAGCTTCTTTAAATATTTCTCTAGGATGAACAGTACTTTTATTAATAGTTCCCATAAATAAAAGTTTTTTAGCAATAAGGTTTTGTTTTACATCAAAATAAAGACAATAAAATAACTCTTGCTTCTTATTATAAAATAAATCTTTGGTAGCTAAATATATTTCTTCAGCATTTTTTAAATTAAGTAAATTATCATTATGACTACTATAAATTCTTCTTCCTAGTTCAATTGCGCTAATTAATTCTTGGGCTTTTACCACTCCTATTCCTTTAATAGTCATTAAATTACTTTCAGTAAGATTTTTCATAGCATATAAATCATACTTCTTTAGAATTTCAATAGCTAAGTCATTAGCGCTTAAATCCTTTGTACCAGTTTTTAAAATAATAGCTAACAATTCCCTATCACTTAAATTACTAACCCCTACTTGTTTCATTCTTTCTCTTGGTCTTTCCAATAAAGGAATATCTTTCATTTTATAATTACTCATAAATCACCTCATTTATATTATTAGCAAAAAAATAAGATAATTTTAATGATTATTAACTAATTCATCATAATTTGCTAAAACAACCTCTTCAATTGTCAAAATTTCGTCTATTGTATCACTATTATTTATAAGCAAATCAAATTGAGTAACATTATTATTAAATTCCTCATTATTTATAGTTTGTACTTTTTCATAAAGTTTTAAACCTTTTTCTTCATAAATTTTCTTTAAACGTTCAGAAATATTTTTATCTTTAGTAATACCTACATAAACATAATATTTTTGATTTTCATAAACAACTACTTTTTGTTCTAAGTTTTTAATATTTTTTAAGACATTTTCTTTTTTCTCATAAACACCCTCTTGTAAAAAATAAAATTTATCTTCCCCTCTTACAAGTTCATTAATAGAACTATAATTAAATTTACGAACATTTCCAACTAATAAAATAGCTAAAATAAGAAAACAGCCTAAAAATAAAATTTTCTTCATAATTATCACCATTTACATAGTAGCAAACCTCCCTTTAAAAGTTTGTCGAAAAAAAACTATCTCAAATTACTTTGAAATAGTTAATTTTAGTATTCATCTAAAAAGCTTTTATATTCTCCATCCTTTTTATAACCTAAAATACAGTTTAGGTTAATGTTATCTAAAGCCTTAAAAATATTATTATCAACTCGTGGATTATTTTCTCTTAGTTTTTTGATAAGCTGTTTCATTTCTTCTCTTTTACTAGAAGTATCTTCTGTCTTAACATTTTCCGTAAAACGACAAGCACAATTTAAAAAAGTTAAATCATTATATTTCTTCCAAGCCTCTACATCTTCTTCTTTTACTAAATATAAAGGTCTAATAAGTTCTAAACCTTCAAAGTTTTCACTATGAAGTTTAGGTAACATTGTTTTTATTTCTGAAGAGTAAAACATTGCTAAAAGAGTTGTTTCAATTACATCATCAAAATGGTGTCCTAGAGCTATCTTATTACAACCTAATTCTTTAGCTTTATTATATAAGCATCCTCTACGCATTCTTGCACATAAGTAGCACGGACTTCTATCAACATCTTTGACAATATCAAATATATCACTTTCAAATATTTCTACCTTAACATTTAATATTTTAGCATTTTCTTCTATTAACTTTCTATTTACTTCGTTATAACCAGGGTCCATTACTACATAATGACAAGAAAAATTAACTTTACTATGTTTTTGTAATTCTTCCATACATTTAGCTAGTAAAAAAGAATCCTTTCCACCACTAATACAGACCATAATTTTGTCATTTTCTTGAACAAGTTCATATTCCTTAACTGCTTTAACAAACTTTGCCCATATATTTTTACGAAACTTTTTAATAATGCTACGTTCTATTTCTTGATATCTTTCCATCATCTTTTCAACCTCAAAGAATTAAATACCACTGTTAAGCTACTTATAGTCATTGCCATACCAGCAATAGCTGGGTTCATTGAAAGTGATAAAAATTTAAATACTCCCATCGCAATTGGTATCATCAATATATTATAGAAAAAAGCCCAAAATAAATTTTGTTTAATAATGCGAAAAGTCTTTTTACTTATATTAAAGAGATTAACTATATTATATAAATTATCATTTGTTAAAATAATATCAGCAGAGTCCGTGGCAATATCTGTTCCACTATTAAAGCTAACACCTATTGTAGCTGTTACTAAAGAAGGAGCATCATTTATACCATCCCCAACCATCATAACATTTTTTTTATTCTTTAAAAGTTCTTTAATAAAAGCCGTTTTTTCTTGAGGTAAAACATTAGCTTTTACTTGTTCTATACCTAATTTTTTAGCCATAATTAAAGCCGTATTTTCATTATCACCAGTAAGCATAATAACTTCTTTATGTTGTTTTTTAAGAAGTTGAACTGTCTTTTTAGCTTCTGCTCTTTCAATATCAGAAATGCCAACTAAAGCTAAGATTTTTTTATCTTCAATTAAGTATACTAACGTATTAGCAGCATTTCCTAATTCTTGTTCTTGAGCTTTAAAATAAGTATCTTCTTTAATCTTTAATTTAGAAAAAAGCTTATTATTCCCGACATATATTTCTTTGCCATCAATTACACCTTTTAGTCCGATACCAGCAATATTTAAAAAGTCAGTAACTTTACTTAAAGAAAGTTTATTTTCCGATGCATACTTTTTAAAAGCTGTAGCGATAGGATGAGTAGAATAAGCTTCTAAAGAAGCAATTTTTTGCATTACTTCTAGTTTATCTACTTTAGTAATTATATTTTCTATTTGTAAATTACCATAAGTTAAAGAACCAGTTTTATCAAAAATAACAGTATCTATTTTATTAGTATGTTCTAAAGTAGCACTATTTTTTATTAAGATACCCTTTTTAGCAGCTCCCCCGATACTGATAACAACAGCTAATGGTGTTGCGAGTCCTAAAGAACAAGGACAAGCTACTACTAATACATTAACAAAAGATATTAAACTTTCATTTAAAGAAAAGCCCATTATTAAGTAACAAGCAAATGTTAAAAGAGCTAGTATTATTATTGTTGGAACAAAATAACTACTAATCTTATCAGCTAGTCTTTGAACAGGAGCTTTAGTATTAGTTGCTTGAACTACTAATTTTACTATTTCTGAAATAGTTGACTCTCTACCTATTTTTAAAGCTTCATACTCAATATAGCCATCTATATTAATACTGCCAGCTACAACTTTAGAATTTATTTCCTTTTTACTTGGTTTAGCTTCACCAGTAATAAAAGCTTCATCAATATGGGTTGTTCCCTCTACTACTTTACCATCAACGGCTATTTTCATACCAGGTTTACAAATTAGAATATCATTTTTCTTTATTTCATCAATTGTTACTTCTTTAGGACCATCTTTAGTCTTTAAAAGAGCACTCTCCGGTGTTATTTGAACTAGTTCTTTTAAAGCCTCTTTAGTTTTTTCTTTACTATTATTATCAATAATCCGTCCTAATTTAATAAAATAAATAATAATTGCACAGGATTCAAAATAAAGATTATGTACTAAAGAAACTTGACCTTTTATAATTAAAATAAGATTTACCAAACTATAAATAAAACTAGTTGCAACTCCTAAGGAAACGAGCGTATCCATATTAGGTGTTCTATGAAGAGCATTCTTTAAACCGCTTTTAAAAATATCATAAGCAAACACTAAGAAAGGTATTACTAGTAATAAAAGAGAAAAAGCATAGTTTAAAGGATACTTTTTAGTATTTAAAAAAGGTATCTCTGGTAAATGAAGCATATGCCCCATAGAAATATATAATATAACTAAAGCTAGGATTCCAAAAATAAGTAATTGTAAAAAGCTATTATTTTTTTTCTTTTTTTCTTGAAGATTAAAAAGACCGGCACTTTCAAAACCGGCTTCTCTAATAAATTCTTCTAAGTCAGCTAAAGTAAGATTATCTTCATAAACAATATTCGCTTGAGCTAAGACTAAGTTTACAGAGGCATCTACTATGCCTTTTTGCTTTTTCAAGTACTTTTCTAGTCCAACAGCACAAGCACTACAGGTCATACCCTCTATATTTAAGATTACTTTAGACATACTTATTCACCTTAACTATTTTATTTTTTGAAATAATTCAATTACTTCATTAATAGCTTCATTATTATTCTTTTTAATTTCACTAGCTAAGCAATTTGTTAAATGGTCTTTTAACATCTTTTCACTTAAACTTTTTAAAGAATTAGATATTGCTGATATTTGAACTAAAACATCTCCACAATAACGGTCATTATCTATCATACCAATTATTCCCCTAACTTGTCCCTCAATAGTACTAAGTCTATCGCGAAAATATTTCTTTTCAGCTTCAGTTCTTTTAGTTTCTTTCATTCTTATCACCCAAAAAAATTATACCACCCCTAGAGGGTGGTAGTCAATATTAAATTACTTCTTCGTCTTCTCTAAGAGCTTCCTCATCTTCACTTTCTAAAGAATTATCTTCTAAAGTATTATCTTCCTTTGAATCACTATTCATTTTAGCATTTTGTTCAATTAAATCAACAATATTATTAATCTCTTGGAAGTTTGTTTTTGTATTATCTAAACTAGAAGTATTTTCATTTATATTTGTCTTTTCAGTATCTGAACTATTAGAAACTTCTTCTTGATAGTTATTAGTATCTAATAAATTATCTTGATTATAGCTACTGGTATCTAATAAATCATCTTGATTATAACTGTTAGTATCTGCTAATTCACTTTGACTATAACTATTAGTATCTGCTAATTCACTTTGACTATAACTATTAGTATTTGTTAGATTATCCTGATTATAACTACTAGTATTCATTAAATTATTTTGACTATAATCATCAGCTAAATCTACAGAACTATCAGAAACTGCATTATCGTAACCGTAACTAGGTATATTGTCAAAGTCTCTATTAGTTACATTTTCTTCTTTACTTTCACTATCTTCTAAAGATACTTCTTCATTAGTAACTTGATTAGTATCATAATTATCAACTAAATCATAGTTTCCTATCGTATTTTCATTTGCCTCTTCACTAATAGTTTCCTTAGTAGCTTCTTCTTTAATATCAGTTAAAGCATCATTTTCAAATCCTTTTTCTTCGTAAGGTGCATCACTCTTAACTTCATTTATAGGCTCTTCTTCACCCTCAGTAACATAAGCATCATAATCATTAGAACTTATAATTTGTGGTGTAAAGTATGAATTAGTTTTTTCTAGAGATTCTTCTTCACTAGAACTATCACTTAAATTATTTTCTACTGGAACTTTGTCCATCGTACTACTTACATTATCAGCTTTAGCAATATTCTTTCTTAACTTCTTTATTCTTTGAGCCCGTTTTTTCTTAAGAAGTTCTTTAGCTCTAGCTTCTTTCTTATTACATTTTAATTTTCTAATTACTAAGACAACTACAACTATTAAAACTAATATGCCTGCGACTAGAAAATACTTAATATCAATATGTCCTTCATTCGCAATAATACTACTAGCTTTATCATAATCATAAGCTATTTCAAATTCTCCTTCAGGAGGATTTTCTTCTAAATACTTAGCGATATCAGAATCTTTTTCAACGTGGAAAACAGTACCTTTTAAACCTTTTTCCGTATTAAATATATTTTTACCTATTTTCTTAATCGTTGGTGGTAAATAAATATCTTTAGCATAAACATTTAAAAAAGCGTGACTTTCAATTTTTTCTAAACCAATATCAAATATTATTGTTTTAGCACTTGTATAAGAGAAACTACTATACTCTACTGTCTTAACATTCTTAGGTACAATAATTGTCTTTACTTTTGAATTATAATAATCTGAAAAAGCTTCACTAGCAATTTTTGTTACTTCATTAGGAACTGTAACTGTACTTTTTTCTTTATTACAAGCATATAACGTTCCATTCTTAATCGCAAAACCATCAGAATTAATAAAATCTTTTACTTGCTTATATGTATAATTTACATATTGTTGACAATCATTTACAATAAGTGATTTTTTATCATAATCATACTCAATATTTATATCCGTTTGGCCATAATTGTTTTTTAAATAGTTATCAGCAAAAGAACCATTCACAACGTGGAAAGTTGGTTTTTCAATAATCTTATTACCAAATGCCTTAGTACCTATCTTGGTAATTGATGCTGGTAAATAAATATCTACAAAGTCAGCATCTAAAAAGGCTTCATTTCCTATTTCTAAAACACCATCTTCTAATACTAACTCATCTGCATTTAAGTATTGAAAAGCTTTATCGTCTATCTTTTTAACATTTTGAGGAATAACCAAACTACTAAAATAATAAACATTATCACTGTCGAAGTTAGCAACTTCGGAAATATTATTAGGTAAAATAAGTTTTCTCTTTGTACCAATATATTTTCTCAAAACACTATCTGATATAACAAAGCCATCATCATCAGCCATTTTTTTATCAAAGTTTTCATTTAACTCATATAAATTATAATTTTTTTGCGCTTCTGCTAAATCAGCATAACAAACAACATTTTGACTAGGAATAGCAATTACTTGGTTATCAATACTGAAAGGATAAAACTCACCCTTACTAGTAAAGGCACCTTGATTTCCATTCAATTGGTATGTATATGTTTTCTTTATATGTTGATTTCCCTCATATTTATTATTGTAAAGTAGACTCGTCCAACCAATAGTAGCTTTACTATTAGCTTTAAAATTCAAAGTAATACGATAATTCTCTAGATTATAATACTCAAGTGCATCATCAAAATCAGCACTGGTTTCATAATCAGCTCTTTTTATTTTTAATCCTTCTTCTACTGAAGGTAAAGCAAAATAATTATCAATAGCATTACCTTTGACAATATTACAATACCACTCTTTATCTAAATTTTCAGGAATATCTTCTAGTGCATAAGCCTTTATACTAGAAAATAGTACTAAAAGTAAAAATAAGTTTATTATTTTTTTATTTTTTATCATATGTATTCCTCTTTTTATCCTTAGTTTTCGAATATTGTTTCTTATTTTATAGTAGTATAACAAAAAAAGTAAAATATTTCTATATATTCACTTACTTTTGCTTAATCTTTTTGTTAAATTATGTAAATTTTCTTTTTAACTTCTAGCCGCTCCATCAACTTGTAGTATTGTTCCTGTAACATAACTTGCCATATCACTAGCTAAAAACAAAAAGGCATTCGCAATATCTCTTGGTTTACCAATTCTACCAAGTGGTATTGTCTTTATTAAAGGTTCGATTACTTCTTTAGGTAGAGCTTCAACCATTTCTGTATCTATTATACCAGGTGCAACAGCGTTAACACGAATATTGTATGGCGCAAGTTCTCTAGCCAATGATTTTGTCATCCCGTTAACCGCAAATTTACTTGTTGGATAAGCAACACCTGCTGGTTGACCATAAATACTTACCATCGAACTAGTATTTAATATAACGCCACCCTTATTTTCTTTCATAAAAGGCACAACTGCTTTTGTCATATTAAACATAGCTTTGACATTTAAATCCATTACTTTTTCAAAGTCAGCTTCTGTTGTCTCTTCTAGCTTCTTATTAGCGGAAAGTCCAGCATTATTTATTAAAACATCAATACAACCATACTTATTAATTATTTTTAAGACTACATCTTCAACTAAAGAATAATCATTTAAATTAGGATAAAAACCATCCACTTCATAATTTTCTTCTCTTAATGTACTTAAAGCTTTATTAACTGTTTCTTCTCTAGAACCAAAAATAATTACTTTACTATTATTTTCTAAAAAAGCTCTAGCTACTTCTAAACCTATTCCCCTAGTTCCCCCTGTAATTACTACTACTTTATCTTTTAAATTCATAAAAATACCTCTTTACTCAAAAAAATCTAATTAAAAATTAGATTTTAAAAATTTCTATCTCTTAAGAATGGAGGCAATTCAAAGTCTCCTCCTGTACTCTGGTCATCATCGTCATCATCCTGTAATACTTCAGGAGCTGGCTTATTAAATGGCTCTGGAGCCGTTCTTCTATTTGCTTGTGCTGGAGCTTGTGATGTAAATACTGGCTCAGCGTTTTTCTTAGCCTTATCAAAACCTGTTGCGATTACGGTAACAATAACCTCATCAGATAAATTTTCATTTATAACAGAACCAAAGATAGTGTTAATATCTGTATTAGCGGCAGCTCTAACAACTTCAGCAGCTTGTTCAGCTTCAAACAAAGTTAAGTTTACACCACCAGTAATATTGATAATAGCATCCGTTGCTCCCTCTATTGATGCATCAAGTAAAGGACTTGATACTGCTTGTCTAGCAGCTTCAATTGCTCTATCTTCACCCATACCAATACCAATACCTATAATAGCACGACCTGATTTTTCCATAACTGCTCTTACATCAGCAAAGTCTAAGTTAACAAGTCCGACAACAGCAATTAAATCAGAAATAGACTGAACACCACGACGTAAAACATTATCTACTTCTTTAAAAGCTTCTAACATTGGGGTTGTCTTATCAATAATTTCTCTTAAACGGTCATTTGGAATTACAATAAGCGTATCAACGTGCTTTCTTAATTCCTCTATACCTGCTAAGGCATTATCCATACGTTTCTTACCCTCAAATGAGAATGGTTTTGTTACAATAGCAACCGTCAAAGCACCTAAACCTTGAGCAATTTCTGCAACAATTGGTGCTGCACCAGTTCCAGTTCCGCCACCCATACCAGAAGTGATAAATACCATATCAGCTCCTGTTAAAGCTTCTTCTATTTCTTTTTTAGATTCTAAGGCAGCCTCCTTACCAATTTCTGGTTTTGCTCCGGCACCTAATCCATCTGTTAAATTAGCTCCTATTTGAATTTTTACATCAGCTTTTGATGTATTTAATACTTGTAAATCAGTGTTAGCCGCAATAAATTCTACACCTTTTACACCTGACTCAACCATTCTATTTATGGCATTTCCACCGCCACCGCCTAGGCCGATAACTTTTATTTTTGCTAACTGATCCATTTCTAAACCACTTATCATACCTTATCCTCCTTAATCATCAAAAAAATGTCTAAATAATTTATTCATTATATTCTCATCATTTTCTGCCGTTGGTACTTTTGTCTTTTTTATTAAACTTTCAATATCCTGATCATCAACCATATTAAACACTTTGTTTCTTAAAGTGAGTTTATCATCAAAATACTTTACAACTCCTAAGGCACTACTATATTTATTATGTCTTACACCAATAGTTTGAATATTACATACCTTAGCAACAAAGCCAAATTCATCATCAACGATACTTTGGAAGCCAGCCATCTCACTTAAGCCACCTGTTATTATTATATAACGTATTTCTCTATTTGTTAAGTTTTTTATTTCATTTTTAGCAAGTTTTAAGATTTCTTTTATTCTAGCTTCAACTACTTTAGAAATATCTACTTGGGTTATTTCTTTATCCTCATTATCTTCCGTTGTTATTTTATAAACATCAGTATTATCAGCGTTCTTACTAACCGCAACAGCAAAAGTTTCTTTTAACTTTTTTGACTCTTTCAAACTAATCTTATAAATATATGAAATATCTTTATCAACATTTTTACTTCCAACAGGAATAACGGCATTTTTAATTTGAATTCCCCGATTGTAAATAGCGACATTAGTTTTATGCTCACCAATATCAATAATAGCGCCTACTAACTCATCTAACTTTTTACTTTTTACTGTATAATAATCCCCCGTAGAAGTAAAAGCAATATCTACAGTTTCTAAACCACTTAATTTTAAAACCTCTAAAATACGATATAAAGGTTCTTTTTCTAAAGTACTTATAACTACTTTCGTATCTAGCTTACTACCACGCATTTTCTTAGGGTCTTTAACTTCTTCTTTACCATCAATTGTAAAAGAAATAGGAATAGAAGTAACTAACTCTTGGTCCTTTAAATCTAAATCTTTTAAGGCATCCATAATAGCATTACTTATGTCATTTCCCGTAATAGCATTATAATCAGACACCTGAGAACTACCACGAACAATATCCATATAACAATTAGTTGGTGGTACAGCCGCAACTACTTTAGTTATCTTAAAGCCTAACATCTCTTCAATATTTTTTAAAGCTTCTTTAACACTACTAACCGCTTTCTTTGTATCAGCAATTTGTCCTTCTTTTATTCCGTGTGCTTTAACACTAGTAGATGCTAAGACATTAAACTTATCGTTTTTCTTTTCACAAACGACAACTTTTATACTATTACTACCTAAATCTATACCAGTATAAAGATTATCCATATTGAAAACTCCTATCTTTAAAATCAATTATACTAGTAAATTAAAAATTTGTAAAATAGTTTTTAAACCTTCACCCAAAAAATTCTTACATATCAGCGACATTTCTTATCTCACTCATATAAATAAATTTCATACTCACCACATTTTTTAATAAATTTACCATCTTTTCTTATCTTTTTAGCTACTTCAAAAAAGTATTGTTCAGTAATAGCTTCACTAGATTTAGCATCTTTTATAAAGAAATATTTTAATTTCTTTTTCTTAATATAATTAAAAATATTTTCTTCCTCTTTATAACCATAATTACCCTTTAGAAAAACCTGAAGATAATTAGTCTTTTTATGGTAATACATCTCCACAATAGCCCCATAATGATTATGAGTAATAATAGTAGCGTTATAATATTTTTTATACTCTTTAATTAACTTTCTAATTTTTTTATACTCACTTTCTGAAGTAAAATAATATTTAAAATCACTATTAGTACTAGATAATCTCTTAGAGTCTAAAACATCATAATAGAAAAATAACATATAGAAAAAAGCAAAAATAGAAAATATAATCAAGGTCTTTGCATAAATATCTTTCATTTTAATATCATCCATAAAAGCTACTAACAAACAAAAGATAAAAAAGTACATATGGTGAGCATCAATTATTGGAAGGGCAAACATCATCGAAAAAAGTGCATAATAATTATAAATATTTTTTTTATTCTTAAAAATTCTAACCAAAAGTAATAATACAAGTCCTATAAATATAAATGTCCAATTAGTTGTATAAATAGAATTACTCTTTTCAAAGTTGAACAAGCCTAAAATACATAAATCAAAAAATTCCTTATAATTATTATTTATTAGTAAATATAGAAAAAACAATAAAATAGGTAATAGTATTCCCCCTATTCTTTTAAATATTTTTTTTGGTGTTTTAAAATATAAAAGACTAGGTAGAAAGAAAAAGGCTCCAATTGTAAACTTCGTACATATAGCTAAACCAATTATAAGACCTATTAAATAATCATTAGCTTCTCTTTTTTCAAGATATATTATGCTAAAAAATAATACTAGTAAAAAAGAATTATAGGTCGGTTGAATTAAAAGAAAGTAAGAAAAAATTATTAAAAATAAGAAAATATAGGCTTTTTTCTCATATAACTTAAACAATAAGTAGAAAAGAAAAGTCATTAAAATAGTATGATATAAAATATAAATGTGATAGCCTGTTCCAAAGACTTTTAAAAATAAAGAACCTAAAAAATGATAAAAGATAGGTACAATTACATTAAAGTCAATATAAGGAATACTTCCCTTAGAAATAGAATAAGTAAAAGAATAATTCCAAAAACTATCACTTATTTCCTTATTAATTGAATGACAAAATAAGCCTGAAAAAAACAAAAAAAAGAAAATAAATATTAAATCTTTTTTATATTTAAAGTTTTTCATATATCGTATAACCTCCTATTTTTTTTATTTTTTTCCCAAGTTTGATACCATACTTGGCTAATTCTCTATTAAATTGAATAGAGACATTACTTCTCTTAGAAAAAGTCTCATTAGTATCGACAATTATAATGGTCTTTTTTTCTAGTGAAGAAAGTTTTTCCTTCATCTTCTCTGTACCATTAAAGCCGTGATTCCCCTTATTAATTAAATCAAAGTAATTTATTTCTAAGTTACAAGTTATTTTATAAAAATAAGCATCACTAGCTAGAAAAACAATTTTCTTATCTTTATTTTCATTAAGATACTTTATCATTTTATCCCGAACAATATTTTCGCCGTTTTTATCATATAAAAGACGAAAATTAAAATTATTATAATGGTTTGGATAATGAATATTACCCTGAAAAGTTGTAAAGTAAAAGAAAATAAATAAAAATACTAAGCTAAATAAAGAAACATTACCAATTAAATTTTTCTTACTTACTTTTATCTTTTCAATAACTAACAGTAAAAAAAGAAAGAAAAAATATTCTATATGAGGATAATCAAATAAAGGAATCATTATACTTGAAAAAAATAAAACATATAAATAGCGAATATTCTTTTTATTTTTAAAGTATAAAACCACTGTTACTATAATAAGCATAATCCCAATTAATAAAGCTAAATCAAAACTTCCTTTATTACTAGAAGAAAAATCAAATAAACCAAATATACATAAATCACAAAAAGCTTTAAAACTTTTCGTTACAAGAAGATATAGTAAAAAGAAAAAGTTAGGTATTAAAAGACCAATAATTCTTTTCATTATTTTTTTTAAATCTTTATGATAATAAATTAAACTAGGAGCAACTAAGAATACTCCAACTGTTTGTTTTGTTAAAATACTAAAACCTAGTAATAAGCCAATTAAATAATCACTTTTTTTCTCTTCTTCACAATAAATAAGTAATATAGCTAATAAAAGTAAAAATAAATTATAAGAAGGAAAAACTACAGCTGGAATCGGAAAAACAAGAAAAACAATAAAAAACCACGCTTTTTCTTTAACCATTTTAAAAAGAAAGTAAAAAATTACCGTTATTAGAAAAGCATTTGCTAAATAAAACAATAATATATTAGTATTAATTTTTAATATTAAAGACATTATCATTGGATAAAGAGGTGTCAAAATCATATTAAAATCTAAATAAGGTATTTCTCCTTTACTAAGTGCATAACTAAAGCCATAATTCCATAAAACATCCCCATCAAAATAAGTAAGGAAAAAGCTCATTGCCAAAAAAGAAAAAAGGAAAATAAAAATATATTTAAAACTCGCTTTAAACTTCATAAACTACTCCTTATAATATATATTATAATTCAATATCTCATCTTTTTTAATAGAATTTTTAATAGCGTATTTAATAACTTCAACATCTAATTGATTAGTACTAGGCGCATTTTTATACCTATCTTTATCAATAAAGAAATAAACATCGTGCATCTTTTCTATTTCCTTTTTCATTTTACTTGTCCCTTTATAACCATAATTACCCTTTAATAAAACATCAAAATAACTTATTTCTTTATCAGTAGTTAAATCATAAAACATCGCTAACTCATCTAACATATAACAATTAGAACATTTTTTATACTTATCTATTACTGGTAAAATATTTACCTTATCTTTTTTTCTTAAACCATATAGTTCAAAATGTTTTTCACCAAGAAAAGTAAAATGATCATACTTATCAGGAATTAAGATAAGATTAAAAAGACAAATAATAAGAAAGATGACTAAAGAAAGATTACGAATAAAAGTATTATTTAAAGTAATTTTATCTAAGTATAATAAAACAAAAACTCCTACAAATAAACCCGTATGATAAAAATCAAATAAAGGTATTGTGAATAAAAAACTTCCTAAAGCATAATACTTTAAAATATTTTTTCTATCTTTAAGTATTGAATATACTAAAAAAAGTGCTAAAAAACAAGAAAAGAAAAATAAGAAACTAAGCTCAGTATGATTTTTACTACCAAAGTCAATTAGTCCTAAAAAACATAAATCTAAAAAAGGTTTTAAGCTTTTTGTTACTAATAAGTAAAGAAGAAAAATAACGTTTGGCAATAAAGCCAAGATAAATCTTTTAAAAATTCTTTTTAAATCTCTAAGTGCAATTAAAGATAATAAAAATACTCCAATACCTATTGTTTGCTTAGTAAGAATTAAAAGACCTAAAACAAAACCAATTAAATAATCACTTTTCTTACTCTTTTCTAATAAAAATAAAAGCACTATCAAAAAATAAGCTCCAAAATTATAAGTAGCGTTATACTGTAAAAATAAAGGAAAAGCTAAAACTGGTAAAAGTAAATATGCCTTACTATTATACATTCGAAAAAGCATATAAAAAAGAATCGTTACTAATAAAGCCTGACCACCCATAAACATAAACATATCATCTTTAATAAAAAGAAAAAGACTCATAAAAAAAGAATAAAGTGGCGTACTTATAATATTAAAATCTAAATAAGGTACTTCCCCCATTCTAATAGCGTGAGCAAAACCATAATTCCATATAACATCAAAACTACAATTTTCATAGAAAAAACAAACATATAAAAATAAAAAAGCTATAAAAATAATTAAATATTTATAATTTTTTTTAACAAAATTCATATTTCTATCCCCTATAATAAATCTGATAAGGACCTATTTCTTTTTCTAAGTGTGCATCTCTCTTAGCTTCTTTGGAAAAAGCCTTAATAAACTGTTGATATCTTGTCTTATCATCTTCTAAGTATTTATCTAAAATAAAATAAACATTATGTTTTTTTTCTATTTTCTTTAACATCTTTTCTATTCCATTATACCCATAATTACCATTATTAGGCAAGTCAAAGTAAGTTATTTTAGCGTCATTCATAATTTTAAAAAAATAGTTCTCTGAACCTCTTAATAAATAAATTATTTCTTCATCTTTTTTCTTTAAATAATTATTAAGCTTCTTAACATCTGAATCATAACTTTTAGAAGTTAAAGTTAAAGAAAAATTTTTGTAGTTCGCAAGAACTGGTTCTTTTAGATAAGCCATTTCAACAACCAACCAAATAAAACTCATACTAACTATAAAGAAACTTGCATACTTAGCTATATTTTTTACTTTTAAATTAATACCATCTAAAAAGATAAAAATAACTACTAGTAAAAATAAAGCTATATGGTAATAATCAATTATAGGTAAAACAATTGTCGAAAAAGCTAAAGCATAATAATTAATAATATTCTTTTTATCTTTAAAAATCTTATAAACTAAATAGCTAATTCCTAAAATAAGTAAGCATAAATCAAAATAATTTAAAGCATTATTCTTTTTAGCAAAGTTAAATAGGCCTAAAAAACATAAATCAAAAAAGGAAGTAAAACTCTTCGTTACTAGTAAATAGATAAGTAAAAAAGAAACAGGAATAAGAAGACCTAATAATCTTCTAAAAAACTTTTTATAATCTTTAAAAAGAAAATAAAGATTAGGTAAAAAAAGAATAAAACCAACTGTTTGCTTAGTACAAATAAAAAGTCCTAGAATAAAACCAATTAAATAGTCACTCTTCTTACCCTTTTCTAAGTAAACTAAAATGAGAAATAAAAAGAAAAGTAAAAAATTATAACCAGGAAAAATAGTTGCGCAAAAACTAATAGGATAAGGAAGTAACATTATTAATAAAAATAAATAGGCTTTTTCTTTTAATAACTTTTTTAAAAGACTAAACATAATTGTTAATAAAAAAGCTTGTTCTAAAAAGTAAACTATTATTGATTTATTAATAAATAAAAAGATAGAATATAAAAAAGGCGCAAATGGTGTTATTACCATATTAAAATCTAAATAAGGTATTTCTCCTTTACTAAGAGCATAACTAAATCCATAATTAACGTATAAATCACCTTTATTTATATTGTAAAATAAAACTAAAGATAAAAAAAAGAATACGAATAAAAAAAGATAATAAAGACGCTTTTTCATAAGTCACCTACTTCTTATAGTATATTTTATAATTATCTATTTGCTTAACTAATTTGCTATTTCGCTCAATATATTCTTTTAATTCAACCATATATTGAGCTACTTCTAATTTAGAAGAAAGATTACTATCTAAAACAAAATACTTATCTTTTTCTCTCTTTATTTTTTCTAGCATCATTCTAGTACCATTAAAACCATAATTACCATAATTTAAAATAGTATAATAATTAATATCTTTTTCATTAGAAATAGCCATAAAAACATTTTTCTCTACGCCAAATAAAGAAATATAATCTTTCTTTCCTAGATAAGTAATTAGTTTATCATAACTTTCTTTTTCTTTCCTACTTTGAATATGAAAGGAAAAGTTTTTATATTTATAAAAATCTATATCTTTAATAACTAAAGAAGTTAAGAAAAGCCAACTACTACTAATTAAAAGCATTATCATAAGAAAAACCGTTTCTAAATAGGCTTTAACTTTTATATTACTATTATATAAAAAAACTAAACCACTAACAACTAAAAATAAACTAAAATGATAATCATCTAAGATAGGAAAAATAACTGATAAAAAAGCTAAAGCATAGTAATAACTAATATTCTTAGGTCCTTTTAAGTACTTAAGAAGAAAAAACAAACAAATAATTATTACTATTCCAAGATAAAATAAAGAAAAATATTTATTATTCTTTTCAAAATCCAACATTCCTAAAAAACATAAATTAATAAAAGCTTTAAAACTCTTTGTAAAAACTAAATATAAAATAAATATTCCAACTGGTAAAAGACTATAGAAAAATCTTTCAAAAAATACTTTTAAATTTTTTCGATAATAAACTAAATTCATTAGTATAAATAAAAGACCTATCGTTTGTTTAGTAAGAAAAACACTACCTAGAATAAGACCAATATATCGATTAGAAACATTTTTCTTCTCCATCAAGAGTAATAAACACAAAAGAAAAAAACATAAAAAATTATAGCCCGGGTACAATATATAAGGAAACTTAAAAGGAAAAGGAATAAGTATCATAATTAAAAATAACCAAGCTTTTCTGCCTAATAGTTGAAATAATATATAAGCTAAAACCGTTAAAAGAAAAGCTTGTTCTAAATAAAAGAAAGTTAGTGAATGGGAAATAATAAAACCTAAAGAATAAAGAAAAGGACTAAAGATAGGTACTATTAAATTAAAATCAATATAAGGTATTTCTCCTTTACTAAGAGCATAACTAAAAGCATAGTTAGGATAAGTATCCATCATAAAAGAAACATAAATAAATTGTAGACAAACAAAGAAAAAAAGAAATAAAAATAAATATTTAAAACTTCTTTTATAATACTTTTTCAACTAAATTACTCCTTTATTTGAAAATGATTACCATTATCTAAATATAAAATACCTTTATGATTCTCTAATTGACTTAAAACTCTATTATAATAATTAATCATTTTAAACTTAGTTAAAGTTAAATAAACCATATTTCCATCATCCATATAAAGTAAAAACCTATCTTTATCTAAATCATTAGGCTGATACTCAATATCCGATATTTTTTCTAAAACATCTTCTTTAATATTATTCATTCCTTTAATAAACTTATTATACTTATTATCAGGAACATAATTTATAACTCTAGGAATACGAAAAGAAGTATACTCATTTTCCTTAACTTTTTTCTTATTACTTAAGACAACTTTTCCTGCTGTAGTATCAAAAAAAAGAGCTCTACTTTCTACTACATCAATAGTTATTTTATGAAAAAAACTTTTCGTAACTTTAACAGATTCAATATAAGGTGATGCTTCTAACTTCTTTTTTATTCTACTATTACTAACCGCCCAAAAATGAGGATAATTCTTAATACCCGCAAGTTCTAGTATATAATCATCATTTAAATAGCTTGTCCTTTTAACCACAATATTCTTAACAGGAATATCTAAATAAAATTTAACGCCAAAAAATAGTCCTACTAATATTATAAGAACTAGTAAAAAATTAAATACTTTTAATTTTCTTTTCTTAACTATTTTCTTGGCCATTTTCTACTCCCAATTTACAAATTCTTGTTCTATTTTTAAATCTACTTTATATTTTTCTAAAACTTCTTTATGAACTAAATCAATTAATTTTTTTATATCATTACTGGTAGCTTTTTTATAATTTATAATAAAGTTAGCGTGCTTTTCACTAACCATTGCCCCACCTATTTTTTTACCCTTTAAACCTAAACTTTCAATTAATTCACCCGAATACATTCCCTCAGGGTTACGAAAGACACTTCCCGCTGAAGGATATTCTAAAGGTTGCGACTCTAAACGTCTCTTTCTTCTTTCTTTAATAACTTCTTCGATAGCGTCTTTTTTACCTTTTTCAAGCTTTATTATTACTTCTAAACATATATAATCAGGATGTTTCTGTAAAAAAGAAGTTCGGTAATGGAACTGCATTTCTTTATTTTCTAAAGTTATTACCTTTAAATCCGGTGTTAATACTTTTACTTCCCGAACAACATAACCCATATCACTTTTATAAGCACCAGCATTCATAAAGACACTGCCACCAACTGTACCGGGTATACCTGATGCAAACTCCAAACCTGTTAAAGATTTTTTAGCCGCTAATAAACAAAGTTTCATTAAAGGAAAACCAGCCCCAACACAAATCTTATTATTATTTAAAAATTTAACATCATTAAATTCTGATAACTTGATAATAACACCATTATAAGCTTTATCACTAAATAAAAGATTAGAGCCATTACCAATAACTTTAAAAGGAATACTTTCCTGTTTTAAAAATCTTAATAACTCTATTAAAGACGGAATATTTTTAGGATAAGCAACAACTTTAGCCAAACCACCAACTTTATAAGTAGTAAGTTTTTTAAAAGAAATGTTTTCCTCTATTTTACCTATATTTAAGGTGTCAAGTTTTTCACTCAAATTATCCATAACATCACCTAATAATTTTTTTAATTTCCTTATAGATTCTTGTTGCTGAATCTGTTATACCTAGCTTTTTACTACTCTCTTTCATTTTACTATAAAATTCTTTATCATAAAAGAGTTTATCTATTTCTTTTAAGACTTTTTCTTTAGAAAACTCCTCTTCTGTAAGAATAACACAAGCCCCATTTTCTTCCAAGTCTTTAGCATTTTTATATTGATGATTATTAGTAACATAAGGTGAAGGCACTAAAATAGCTGGTAGTCCAATAGCGGTAACTTCCGCAATCGTCGAAGCTCCCGCCCTTGATACAAGTAAATCTGTATCTTTTAAAAGATTAATAAGCTTATCAAAAAAAGGAATTATTTTTACATTTTCCAATTCTTCAATATCACGATAAGCTTCATAATAATTATTACCCGTAATTATAAGTACTTGATAATCTTTATCTTTAAATGCAGGAATTAATTCTTTTAACTTTTCTGTCATAGTTAATGAACCTAAAGAGCCCATTACAAAGACAACTAATTTTTTATCTTCCTTAAAGCCTAATTCTTTTTTAAAAAGAATCTTCTTAGAAATAATTTCTTCACTACGAGGATTTCCCGTATAAACACATTTTTCTTTAGGAAAATATTTCCTACTACTTGGTAATGATACACATATTTTATCCGCAAATTTAGAAATAAACTTATTAGATACACCAGGTATAGAATTTTGTTCGTGTATTAAAATAGGTAACCCCAACTTTCTAGCCGCATAAAGAACTGGCGCTGTTATATATCCCCCTGCCCCAATAACGACATCAGGCCTAAAATCACTAATAATCTTTTTAGCAGACCTAAAAGCTTTTTGATATTTCTTTAAAACCCTAAAATTAGAAAAAATCCTCTTTCTATTTATTCCTTCCATTTCTAAACCAATAAACTTTATATTCATCTTTGGAATAATATCTTTTTCCATTCTATCAGTTGTACCAATATATAATATCTCACTACTTGGCTCTTCTTCTTTAATCTTATTTATAATCGCAACAGCTGGATAAATATGTCCTCCTGTTCCTCCCGCTACAATAATCGCCCTCATTACATCACCTTCGGTTAATTAATTATATCATACTTTTACTAGTTTTTATGATTAGTTTACATTTAATATTATTCAGTTTACTGTAAATAAATACTTTTTTAACTATCTTTTTTTTATTAATAGAATTGTAAAGGACCTAACTTTATGATAAAATTGGTACAATATCTAACAAATATTTATTACTAGAAAAAGACTTAAACTAGTAATTAGAAAAGTTCTCGTCTTAACAACATCGAGCATTTAGCACAAGAAAAAAAATAAAAAAAGGAGGTAATACTATTAAAGCTATTGGTATAATCGCTGAATATAACCCTTTTCACAATGGACACTTATATCACTTACAAGAAATAAAAAAGAAATACCCTAACTATAATATAGTCTTAGTCCTAAGTGGTAGTTTTACAGAACGTGGCGAAGTTAGTCTAATAAGTAAAGATAAAAAAGTAAAAATAGCTCTCGAAGCAGGTATTGACTTAATAGTTGAACTTCCCTTTGTCTTCTCTACTCAAAGTGCTGATTACTTTAGTTATGGTGCCCTTACTATCCTAGAAAAACTACAAGTAGAAAAAATTATCTTTGGTAGTGAATGTAATAATATAAAAGCTTTAGAAACTATCGCTAAAACTCAAATAGATAATGAAGACTTCGATAAATTAGTAAAAATCTATTGCAAATTAGGAAATAACTACCCTACTTCCCTAGCTTTAGCCTTAAAAGATTTAACCGGTAAAGAAATATCTACCCCTAATGACCTCTTAGGTATTAGCTACATCAAAACAATTATCAAAAATAACTATAAAATAAAATATGAGTCTTTAAAAAGAACTAATAATTATCATAGCTTAGAACTTGAAACCACTTCTTCTGCTAGCGCTATTAGAAAAGCCCTAAAAGAAAAGAAAGATATTACTAACCAAGTTCCTAGCTTTGTCTTAAAATATTTAACTGACCTACACTATATAGAAGCATATTTTCCCTTTCTAAAATATAAAATTCTAACAGAAGATAACTTATTAAAGTATCAAACTATTGATGAAGCAACAGCTAAGAGAATGAAAAAACAAATTAAAGATATTAACTCCTACGAAGAACTAGTCACAAAATTAAAACAAAAAAGAATTACTGAAAACAAAGTAAAAAGAATGCTTCTTCATATCCTTTGCAACTACACAAAAGATACCAATAAAAAAATGACAAAAGTTAAATATATTAGAATCTTAGGTTTTAACGAAAAAGGAAGAAAATATCTAAGTAGCATAAAAAAAGATATTACTGTTCCCCTTATTAGTAAAATAAAAAGAGAAAAAGAGCCAATGTTAGAGCTTGAATTAAAATGCCAAGCCATCTATAATCTTTTAAGTAACGAAGCTATGGAAGAAAAAATTTTTCCAATAGTTTGGGAGGATAAAAATGATAAAAAATAAAAAAACAGGACAAGTAATTGTCATATCATCACCTAGTGGTGGAGGAAAAGGTAGTATAATTAAAGGTCTTTTAGCAAATGATAATAAAACGAGAGTCTTATCAGTTTCAACCACCTCAAGACCAATGCGCGAAAACGATATACCTGGTGTTACTTATAATTTTGTTTCCAAAGAAGAGTTTCTTAAACTAATAAAAGAAGATTACTTCCTAGAATATACTAATTATGTTGGTAACTACTATGGTACACCTAAAGGCTTTATTAAAGAAAAACTAAATGAAGGAATAGATGTTATTTTAGAAATTGAAATTGAAGGAGCATCTAATATTAAAAAGCTTATACCAGAAGCAATATTTATTTTTATTATGCCCCCTTCCTTAAAAACCCTTGTTAAAAGATTAAAATTGCGTAATACTGAAAGTAATGATAAAATAATAGAAAGATTTAATAAAGCTTATAAAGAAATAAATGAAGTATCTAAATATAATTATGTCGTTGTTAACGACGAACTAGATGAAGCCATTCAAAAAGTAGAAGCTATTATTAAAGCTGAAAAATGTCGAGTAGATAGAATTGAAGAAGTCTATCTTGATACTAAAGAAGAAGAAATTCACGAGTTATTAATGGATGATAATTTTGATAATACTAAGTTAGCGGAGAAGATTTAAATGAAAGAATATTTAAGTAATTATATTAAAGAAGTAGAAAATGGCAATAAAGAAAAGGAAGAAGATTTACTAATAAAGATTAGTTTTTTCCAACACGAAAGACTAATTCATTTACTAGTAACTATCTTTGTAGGAATATTAGCTTGTTTATTTTTATTAAGCTTTTTAGCTTTAGAAAACTTTTTCTTATTAATATTATTTTTATTATTACTAGCTTTATTTATACCCTATATATTGCATTATTATTTTTTAGAAAATAATGTTCAGAAGCTTTACAAGTTATATGACAAGTTAAAGAAAAAATAGTCTCTATAATGAGACTTTTATTTTGTTCTTTTGTACATATAAACAGTTATGTATGGTTGTATAGTGCTTATGGACAAAGCTGTCCCTTTACAGTTGTTACAAGTTGTGGTAGTTGACGAAGCTGTTGAAACAGTATGAGAGTGATTAGGAACTGAAGTTCCTGTAAATGTATGATCGTGACTAGCATTGATAGAAAAGCCATCAGCATCCACAACATTACCAGTAGCAGTAGGATAAACACCACCATCATTTATATTTATTTTTGATATAATGCCATAAGCTCCACCCATAGAATTAGCAGCTTGATATGCAATATCAAAGAAAACTCCAGTAAGATTTTTCCAGCCCACAGTTCCACTTGGTGTATGAGCTCCATCACTTGAAGTTGTTCCTGATAACTCTGGAATAGTGTGCATATGACTTGGTAGATTTTCTTCTTTTATTTTAGTAGAAACATTTTCTACTCCACCAGTTTTACCAATAGTATAATTACTTGTACCATTATTCCCAACCCCTATTAATGTTCTTCCAGCTCCATATGCTTCCCATTCGCCACCTAGAGCTTCCTTTACTTTTTCTGCTGTTTCTAATGTCGTACTTATATAAACACTTCCTACAGGATAAATTTTATCTAGAAAGCCATCGACTTTACTTTCAAACTTCGTACAAGTTCCATCTATCGCATCCTGCACATTATCCGCAAGTAACCCAGAATTATCTTTATAATAAACATCTTTACTATCTATTAAACTTTGAGCTAGAACATAACAAGAGCTAACGGATATTAAAATAGTTACTACTGATGCGATTAGTATTTTCAAATTTGTTTTCATTTTTTTCACCACTTTTTTTGCACATTTTTTATTTTTTATTAATAAGAATATACCCCCCCCCCAGGGTGGTATTGTCAAGAAAAAATTTTCACAAAATTTATAGATTTGCAAATTAATTTAACTCAGTAATTGCAAAATAATTTGTTCAAAAAATTTGCAAAATAATTTAATCA
>CANRQG010000010.1 GCA_947632735.1 uncultured Bacilli bacterium
CCCCTGATGGGTATTGTCAAGAAAAACTTTTCACAAAAAATTGTGCAAAAAAGAAAAGCCACCACAAAACATAGCTTTTCCTTTTTTATTAAAATCATAATTTATGTTAAAGCACATCATTTTTCCTAATTTTAAAAGTCATAATTTCTCTACTTAACAACAATATTAACAATTTTACCCTTAATGACAATTACCTTAACTACATCTTTTCCATCAATATGCCTAATAACATTTTCCTCAGCCAAAGCTTTCTTCTTTATCTCCTCTTCATCATCATCAATTTTTATCATTATTGTCGCTCTTACTTTACCATTTACTTGAATAGCAATTTCTTTTTCCTCTTCCACTATCTTACTATCATCACAAATTGGAAAACTTTCTAAACAAATAGGTTTAAAACCTAACTTCTCATTCATTTCCTCCGTAATATGAGGAGCAATTGGATTAAGCAAAATCAAAAGTAAACGATAGTCTTCCTTAGTAATACTTTCTAAATCATCATAAGCATTAGCTAAAATCATAAGAGTTGAAATAGCTGTATTATATCCTAAAGTAGTCAAATCTTCCGTAACTTTCTTAATACTCTTATTTTGAATTACCTCCAAAGACTTAGTAAAACCAGCCTCATCATTTACCTTATCGTAAAGTCTTATAACCTTATCAATAAATCTTTTGCAACCTCTTAAAGAATCAGTACTCCAAGGAGCATCCATCTGGTAGTCACCCATAAACATCTCATATACCCTCAAAGTATCAGCGCCATACTCTTTAACAATATCATCTGGGTTAATAACATTACCCTTACTTTTACTCATTTTTTCATTGTTTGAACCAAGTACCATACCGTGACTAACTCTCGTCCAAATCATTTCTTTGTTTGGTACCAAGCCTATATTATATAAAAATTGTACCCAGAATCTAGCATATAATAAGTGTCTTGCTGTATGTTCCATTCCACCATTATACCAATCGACTCTATTCCAATACTTCATAGCCTCCATTGAAGCAAATTCCTTATCGTTATGAGCATCCATAAATCTTAAGAAATACCAAGAAGACCCAGCCCAGTTAGGCATCGTGTCCGTTTCCCTCTTAGCCTTTCCACCACAATGAGGACAAGTCGTATTTACCCATTCTTCAATATTCGCAAGAGGACTTTCACCATCTTCAGTTGGCTCATACTGGGCAACATCCGGAAGTAATAAAGGTAAATCTTCTTCATTAAGCGGAACATAACCACACTTTTCACAATAAACCATTGGTATAGGTTCACCCCAAAATCTTTGTCTAGAAAAAATCCAATCACGCATTTTATAATTAACTTGCTTCTTACCACACTTATTCTCTTCAAGCCAGTTAATCATCTTCTCAATTGCGCCTTCCTTGTCCATTCCATCCAAGAAACCAGAATTAGTATGTACTCCATCACCAGCCATAGCTCCAGGACACATCACATATTGATAAGACTTCCTATGTAATTCATCCTTAATTTCCTTTAAAGCTATATCTTTATCTACCCATTCAACTTCAAAATCTTCATCATCATCTAAATTTCTTTCTACTTTCTTATCACTCTTTAACTCAAATAAAAGTGGGGTTGCCTCAATATTAAAATATTTATCCTTATTATAAGCATAGTAATGATGATTAATCTTAAAGCTCTCACTAATTAACTCTAAATCAGTATAACCAGTTTCTTCCTTAATTTCCCTAATAGCGCATTCCAAAGGACTTTCATTTTCCTTGATAGTGCCACCAATAAATAAACGGCCGCCTTTTTCTTTCCAATTAATTGTTAAATACTTATCATTTTTTCTATCATAAACAATAGCTACTATACTCTTCTTTTCACTCTCATTTTTATGAGGTTTACCAGTAACCTCTTCAAGAACTTGAACTATCGGAATATTAAACTTTTTAGCGAACTCATAATCTCTCTCGTCGTGAGCTGGAACAGCCATAATTGCGCCCGTACCATAACTCGCTAAAACATAATCAGAAATATAAATAGGAATCTCTTCATTATTTACAGGATTAATCGCGTATGCTCCAGTAAAAACACCCGTCTTATCCTTATTAAGTTCCGTTCTTTCCATCTCATTCTTTAAAGAACATTCTTCCCTGTACTTAATTACTTCCTCTTTTCTATCAGGCGTTGTAATATCTAAAACAAACTCGTGTTCTGGAGCCAAAACACAATAAGTAGCCCCAAATAAAGTATCACATCTTGTTGTAAATACCGTAAACTTCTTATCATAGCCCTTAATAGAAAAATCAACGTGTGCTCCAACTGACTTACCTATCCAATTAATTTGACCAAGCTTTACCCTTTCCGCAAAATTAGTATCATCTAAACCCTGAAGTAAATCCTCAGCATAATCACTCATCCTTAGCATCCATTGTGACTTTTCCTTTTGAAGAACTTTACTACCACATCGCTCACATACCCCACCAGCGGCATCTTCATTAGATAAAACACTCTTACAAGTAGGACACCAATTTACAGGAATAGTATCTTTATAAGCCATTCCGTGTTTATAAAACTGTAAAAATTGCCACTGTGTCCACTTATAATATTCAGGGTCAGTCGTTGAAAACTCCCTTGTCCAGTCAAACGAAAAACCAAGCGACTTCATTTGTGCCTTAAAAGTCTTAATATTCTCCTTAACAGCTTCCTTTGGATGAATATGATTTTTAATAGCATACTGCTCAGCCGGAGCGCCAAAAGCATCCCAACCCATCGGATACAAAACATTATATCCCTGCATCCTCTTCATTCTAGCCAAAGCATCTTGCGCCGTATAACTTCTAACGTGACCAACGTGCAAACCAGAGCCACTAGGATATGGAAACTCTACCAAAATATAATAAGGCTTCTTCTTACTACCATTTTCAGCAACAAAAACATTATTATCATCCCAGTACTTTTGCCACTTACTTTCTATCTCTTTAAAATTAGTCATTCTTTATCATACCTTTCTTTTTATAAAATAAATAAACTAAATGATAACTTCCAATTATCAAAACAATTATCGCTACTATTCCACAACAAGTAGCAGCAAAGAAATTATCAATAGACATAATAATACTTCCAATTAAAGCAATATCCAAAGATGAAGTAATCGCCACTATTTGTAGCAACTGATTATAATTAACTTTTTTTAAATCCAATTTGTATCTCGCAACTAAATACTTAACTTCTATAGGGTCCTTACTTTTCCTTTTACTAGTCCCCTTACCAGCTTTATATCTTTTTGCTGGATAAATTATAAATATTTGATAAATAATAAAAATAAAAATAAAACTCAAAAAAATTAATAAAACCTCTTCCATATTCACCTCGAAAAAAAGCAAGCATTCCTCCATAAGGACGAAATGCTCGCGGTACCACCTTAATTTATAAGTAAAAACTTATACCCTCAAATTGATAACGGAATTACCCATTTGCTCAAAAGACAAGTTCATAAACAATTAATACTTATTTTCACCAACTATAAGCTCTCTTAAATTAAAAAGGTTTACTACTACTTCTTTCTCATCACAAAATATACGCTTATTATATCACACTTTTTTAAAATACCAAGCTTTTTTTAATTAATTACCTTTTTTTCCTTTGTCCAAACTCTTTTACTGAAAGAACCATCATCATTCAAAATAGGTAAACTTGCTCGATTATCCATTAAATCAATAGAAAAATCATCTAAATAATTATCTGACATACTAGAAACAACTTCCTTAAAATCTTCATCATCTACATCTCTTAACTTCTTAGTCACATCTAAAGCTACTTCCTCAATATCTTCATCATTTAAATTATAATCATAATCTAAATTATTACATATTTCACAAGCTAAGTATAAAGGCGAAACAATTTTAATAGAATCACTATCATATAAATATAAAGTACCCTCAGGATATTTAAGTAAACTTGCCTTTTCTCCATCAGTAAATACCTTAAATAAACTATTCTTAGAAGACATATTTAAAAGAATTTTACATAAAAGCTCATCATTAGAAAAAGTATTTCTTAAATATTCAATTACACTAGTTTCCCTATAACCATCTACATCCTTTAACTTATCTAAATTCTCAAATAACTCCTTATCGCCTTCCAAAGCTAAAGAGATTAAAAACTCATAATTGTCTAATAATTTACCTGCTATCAAATCATAATCAGAATTTTTAATCGTCTCTATAGAATCAAACCAATAGTCTTCTGAGCCCTCATAAAAACATAAATGCTTATAATCATCAACTAATTCCATAGCTTTTTTCTTCTCATCTTTACTAACTCCCTCTAAACAAGGAAACTGATAATCATCCACAAAATCATTATTAACTAAATGATGAAACATAACATCATCAAGCAACATATCACTATTTAAATCATCTATCTCATCAAGATATTTTTCTAACGTTAACTTCTTTAATGCTTCTAACCTTTCATTAGTCTTTTTTACTTTTTCAGTTGTTATCATAATAAAACCTCCTATACTTCACTTATATATTCTAACAGTTTTAAGAATAAATTGATATAGTCTTTAGTTAAATTCTTTTTCTTTAACTTTCTAATAGCTATTCTCTTTTTATTAATTGGTGCATCACCAAACATTATATCAGCAATTTCTTCCTTTAAGTAAGTATTTATTTGTAAGTCCATTAATATTTCATTGACATCATCATTTATTAATCTAACAGCGTCTATCTCAATATCTTTTCCCTTACAATTAATAGTTAATTGACCTATCGTTGGAACATTCTTAATCTCAACCACAAAGTCATTACCATCAACATAATTTTCACTATTTAATTTATCAGCATTAAAATAAATTGTAACATCTTGCGCCTCTTTAGTATTTCTAAAAACTAACTTATAATTTCTTCTTTCCGGAACTATTCCACTCTTTCCATCAATAGACCTAATTATTACTGTATAATTATTTCTTAAATAGTTATAATCAATAGAAGTTTTTAAATAATAGCCCTCCTTATATAAAGATGTAATTCCATCATCCTCATACATTGTATATGTATTACTTACACCCGGAAATATCTGAATCTCTAAATCAGTAGGTAAGCCTATATTATTATAATCACTCTTATTAGAAAGTGGAATAATCGAACCAGCGTGAGCAAAAACAGGATAATCAGATTCCTTAAAGAAAGAAATATACTTTTTATTACCAGGAAACTTCTTACCAGTTACAAAATCATACCAAATTCCATCAGGAATGAAAAATCTATGTATTGTTCTATTCATCGTAGAATCTTTCTTATCAAGTATTGGACAGACTAATAATTGAGAACCAAAATAATACTGATTACGATATAAACTATCATCATATACCCACATATAATTATAATAAAATGGCTGTATTAAAGGTGTACCAGCTCTTGTATAATTATAAGCTTCTGTATATAAATAAGGAATTAAACGATGCCTTAATCGTAAATAATCAATCGCAATACGCTCAGTTTTTACATCCCATAACCAAGGCTCCTTCTTATAATAAGGCCCCCGTGCTCCGTGAAAACGCAATATTGGTGAAAAAGTACTAAGCTCAACATACCTAACATAAAGCTCACCATCTTCTATACCACCGTGGTTACCCGCAACATCGTGGCTCCACCAACTAACACCAATATTAGCGGCATTTAAATATAAAAATGGTAAATTCTTCAAAGCCTCCCAACTAACCTCACTCGAACCACCATATAAAATAGGATATCTATGAGGAGCATAAATACTGCCTCGTGCTAAAATCATCCCTCTCTTGTTACTAGCTCTACCAGAATCAAGATACATATAATGGTTAAGTGCCCACAACTTAGTCACATCCATATCACCAGTTGAATCATTCCAAAAAAAGTCAACACCTAAAGCCTCTAATGGATGCAAAAACATCTTAAATAAAACATCCAAATGCTTAGGATTTAACGGGTCAAACTTTATTAAAGAAGAATCAGTTATTCCTAAAAACTCACTTGCTTGCTTATAATATGCCTCGTGCTGATAAATTCCCTCAGTTGGGTTAATACATAAACCAACCTTAATTCCTCTTTTATGAAACTCATTAATCATACTCTTAGGGTCTTTAATTAAACTTGTATTAAATGTATAACCGCCCTTTAAGTTATGATAATCCTTTGTATTTCTAATATGCCAGTCGTGGTCAAACACCATAGCAGCTAATGGTATTTTTAACTTTTCAAACTTCCTTATTAATTCGTGAATCTTTAAATCATCATAAACTATATTTCTACTCCACCAATTACCAAGAGCATATCTAGGTATTAAAGCCGGAGCACCTGTCATCTTGAAATAATCAAATAAAGCTTGCTTAAAATCTCTATCATACATAAATACATAAATATCAGTATGTTTAGCGATTGGCTCTGCTAAAGTTCCATCCTCCATAAAAATTTTACCCAAACTATCATCAATTGAAGAAAAACCATCTAAAGAATATAGACCCTTTTGTAACTGTTTTGGAATATTAACATCAACCCCAACCATATTACCAAGCATATTTCTAGCTTCAGCGTGCCCTACATACCAGTCTTTATTTCTATCCCTATCTCTACTTTGTAAAGTTATTTTTAAATTACGCATTGGGTCAACAGCTGGCCCTTGATAAGGCCTTTCTTTTACATAAGTCAAAATAAAGTATTTAGTTGTTATTTCCACTAAATTATTATCTTGGCGCACAGAAAAATCAGGTAGACCAATATTTCTTTTTCTAATCAATTGCGTTGGTCTATCATTAAACTTACCCTCAGGAGAATATTCAAGTCTTACAATTCGTTCAGAAATAAGAGAAATTCTAAACTTTGTACCCTGAATTATCGCTTTTTTATCACTTTTTGCCTTTGTATAATCTACTTCAAATTGTTTTCCAAGTGGATACATACCAAACACCTTCTTATTTTCTATTAACATAATATCATATTTAATGAAAGTTGAAAATAGTTATTTACTGAACAAATTAATTTATTTTTACACCTAAGCCTACTTATCCAAGAATAAAGCATAATACTCTTCTAACGTAATATCATTTTCATAAATATATTTACTTATCTTAGTCCCAACATATCTATAATGCCACGGCTCACTTCTAAAGCCCGTTATATCCTCATACTTTTGTGGGAACCGTAAAATAAAACCATATTTATACGCATTTTCTAACATCCAAGTATACTCCTTAGAGTTAGCAAAAATATTAGAAGTCGTACTTCCTATATCAAAAGCAAGACCCGTTTGATGCTCCGAAAAACCTGGCTTTGCCACATATTTAGTAACGTAATCATCACCATATAAACCTTGATAAGTCTCAGCTATATCAACTTGGTCCTGATAACTACGATAACTAGAATTAATTACTAGCCCCAAACCAGCTTTTTCCGCATCCTTTGCCATTTTAATAAAAGCATTAAGAGCCACCTTTTCCGCCTTCATTCCTTTATCACTCGCATATTTTTCACTTATTGAAACCAAATTAGGAACAAAATCTTCATTCAAGCCTCGATACTTATTAACTACCATGTCATAAGAAAAATCTTCCACAATAGTAGCATCCTCATAAGGCGTCTTATCTAAATTAAGATTTACATATAATACTGTTGTTTCCTCATCCTCTCCAGTTTCATAAGAATAATTTAAATACCTATCATAATTAGAAAGTTTAGCATTATTAATTGAAAGAAATTCCTCCAAGTACTTTACCTTATCCCTCTTGGCAAAGCTAGCGACATCCTCTTCACTACCGTGCTTTAAAATGAGTGATATATCACTATTCATATATCCCTTTTTAATAAGCTTATTGATATTTCTAATTAAATTATCTTGCTTAACATAATCAATTTTAGAATAATCTTCCAAATTATCCTCTATAAAATCAGGACTTTCAAAAGCCGCATTTAAAGTCTTATTTTCACCTACCGATAAAACATAATCCTTCTTAAAATTAAACAAAATATTATTACTTGCTTTTTCACTATACCCTAAATCCTTTATCTCATTAATTTGCTTTCGATAAAAAAGAAATATAGCTATAACAATAACCAAAATAACCCCTAAAACTTTTAATAATTTAACATAAGGTGCCTTCAATCTAATTTTTTTCTTAACTTTCACCTACTATCACCTACTATTAAAATTTTACCACAAAATATTTCTTTTGCAAAATAATATTATTATTGTATAATAAAAGAAATTAGAAAGAGGAATTTTTATGAGAGCATTAGTATTATCAGGTGGTGGTTCAAAAGGCTCATACGAAATAGGTGTTTGGAAAGCCTTAAGAAAACTACATATTAAATTTGATATCGTAACTGGAACATCAATAGGAGCCTTAAACGGTGCCTTAATAACACAAGGAAGTTTTTATAAAGCTCTACACTTATGGAAAAAACTTAATTTAAAAGTCCTATTTGGAGAAGACATTTCCACCAGTAACTCCCTAGACATTTATAAAATGTATGGCAAAAACTTCTTAAAAAATGGAGGAATGGATGTAAAAGAAATAGAAAACATCATAGATAAAACTGTAAATAGAAAAAAGTTTTACAACTCTAAAATTAACTACGGCTTAGTAACATTTAATTTAAGTAAAGCCCAAGCTATTGAAATAGAAAAAAAAGATATAAAAGAAGAAAAACTAGTTGATTACTTGATGGCTTCCGCTACTTGCTACCCGGCCTTTAAAAAGAAAGATATCGAAGGTCTAAAATTTATTGATGGAGGAATCTATGATAATATGCCGATAAATCTAGCCCTTAAAATGAATGCAAGTGAAATAGTCGCCGTTGATTTAAGAGCGCCAGGTATGAAAAAAACACCCAAGAAAAAAGTACCCACTACAATTATTAGCCCTAATAATAAATTAACTAACTTTTTAAACTTCTATGAAGAAGGTACTGCTAGAAATATAAAATTTGGCTATAACGACACTATGAAAGTTTATAATAAACTAGAAGGTAAAGAATACACCTTTAAGAAAAATCAGCTATCAAAAGTAAAAAAACAATATCAAGAATTTTATGAACACATTATAAAAAATATCCTAAATTCCAAGACACTAATTAAAGCCATAACTGATGTTTTAAATATCACAACCAATGAAAATAAAGACTCTAGAGAAAATATCTTTTTTAAGATTATGGAAGAAACTGGAAAAACATTTAATCTTGATGAAACAAAAATTTATTCTTACAAAAAATATAACAAATTATTACGTAAAAAATTAAAAAACCATCTTAAAGATGGAAACTATGACAAAAAAAATATCGCAACTGTTATAGAATTTTACCAAACATTAAAAGAAAAAAAGTACAAAGATTTACAAAAAAAAGCTCTTACTCATCCTTTTGATTTACTAAAAGCTGTTTATCTCTTTACTATAATTGAGGCCTAATATGAATAACTTTATCTATTCAAATACCAATAAAAGATATCATACACTTGATTATTTTTATAAAACAAAATTCCATTCTAAAGTTTTTAAAGTATCCCTAAATGCTAACTTCACCTGTCCTAATATAGATGGCACAGTAGGTTATGGTGGTTGCATCTATTGTTCAAAAAATGGTAGTGGTGAATTTGCTGGTAATAAAGAAGAACCACTAGAAACACAATTTATAAAAGTAAGAGATATGATGCTAAAAAAATGGCCTCAAGCTAAATACATAGGTTATTTCCAAGCACATACCAATACTTATGCTCCCGTTAGAAAACTAAAAAAAATGTATGAAACTATTCTAAAACAAGATAATGTTATTGGTTTAAGTATCGCAACAAGACCTGACTCCATAACTGATGAGTGCCTAGATTACTTAGAACAGCTAAATAAAAAAACCTATCTAACTATCGAATTAGGTCTTCAAACTATAAACGAAAAAACATCTAAATTAATAAATCGGTGTCATTCGTTAGAGTGCTTTGAAAATATGGTAAAAAAACTACGTCAAAAAAATATTAGTGTTGTAGTTCATATAATAAATGGGCTTCCTTATGAAACAAAAGAAGATATGCTAAATACTGTTAAATACCTAAATACATTAGATATTCAAGGTCTAAAAATTCATATGCTAAGTATTATCAAAGATACGCCTCTTGCCAGTCTATATACTAAAAAGCCCTTTAAAATTCTTACAAAAGAAGAATACATCGATATAGTAATAAATCAATTAGAACTACTTCGACCAGAAATAGTAATACATCGAATAACAGCCGACCCAAAAGCTGAAGATTTAATAGAACCAAAATGGCTTCTAAAAAAAGTTACTCTCATCAATGATATTGACAAAGAAATGGTAAAAAGAAATTCCTATCAAGGAAAAGCTCTTAGTCTAACAAAAGATTAAGAGTTTTTTAATAAATTATTTTTTAGTCTTTTCCATACTTTCAGCTAAAGTTGTTCCAATAGTCGTAATATTTTGTAAATCACTTGGAACAATTATCTTCGTAGCTTGACCATTCGCAACCTCTGCCATAGCTTCATAACTTTTTAACTTTAAGACAGCTTCATCAGCCTTAGCATCCTTCAAAAGTTTTAAGCCCTGAGCAGTTGCTTCTTGTATTTTAATAATAGCTTCAGCCTCACCCTCAGCCTCACGGATATGGGCTTCTCTTTTAGCATCAGCTCTTAGAATTGTACTTTCCTTTTCCCCTTCAGCTATCAAAATTGCCGCTTTCTTTTCTCCCTCAGCTTTTAGTATTGCTTCACGTCTTTCCCTCTCAGCACGCATTTGCTTTTCCATAGCTTCTTGAATATCCCTAGGTGGTAAAATATTCTTAACCTCAACTCTATTTACCTTAATTCCCCACGGGTCTGTTGCTTCATCCAAAATAGAGCGCATCTTTGTATTAATGACATCTCTTGAAGTAAGTGTCTCATCAAGTTCAAGTTCACCTATAATATTACGAAGTGTTGTTGCGGTTAAATTTTCAATTGCATTTACAGGATTCTCAACACCATAAGTATAAAGCTTAGGGTCAGTAATTTGAAAATAAACAACCGTGTCAATTTGCATCGTAACATTATCCTTAGTAATAACAGGTTGTGGAGCAAAGTCCTTAACTATTTCCTTTAAATTAACATTATTAGCCGTTCTTTCAATGAATGGTATTACATAATGTAGTCCTGTTTGTAATGTCCTATGATAAGCTCCTAACCTTTCCACAACATAAGCTCTTGATTGAGAAATAATTTTTATTCCTGATGCAGCTATAACAATAAGAATAATTAAAATAACTAAACCAAATTCCATTTATTTTTCCTCCTTTATAACGACAAGTTTTACGCCATCAATTCCTTTTATTTTTACTTTTTGTCCTACTTCTAAAGTCTCACTTGCCATCGCTGTCCAAACAGTTCCTAAAACCTTCACCTCACCATATTTATCTTCAGTAATCTTCTTTATAACTTCACCTCTTTTACCAAGAACCCTATCAAAATTTGTTGGGACTATTTCTCTAGATTTAATTTTCTTAATGATAGGCTTAGTAAGAATTAAAGCTATAGTACTAGAAATAACGAAAACTAGTATTTGTATTAAAATATTATCAGTAATAAAAGTTGTAATAAAAGCAAGTAGACTTCCGACAGCAAACCAAATAGAAACTAAATTCACCGTTGCCAACTCAATAAATAATAGTACAACAAAAACTATAAACCATCCATACGACATAAAACTCACCTCTTTTACCGTTATTATATGCCAACAAATGTCTATTTTCAATATATAAATAGAAAAAAAACTTGTTAATTTTTTCTATTTATAGTATGATAACTATAAAGTAGGAGTGTGTAGTATGATGAACGATAAACAAAAACGTATCTTATCAATAACTTTAGCAAGCTGGGGAGTAATAATGATTGGTAGTGGCTTAATAATGAATGCCTCAGTTCATCCCATCATAAAAACAACCTATTCCCTAGATATAAATCACGTTAAAGTTAATGAATCTAAAACTAATGAAATAGTCCTAAAAGAAATAACCATTGAAATAAATAACCCATTAAGTGTAAACGTTAAAGATTATCTAGAAAATGTTGACCAAATCGATACTGAAACATTAAAATCTTTAAAATTAGATACTTCAATGGTAAAAATAAATGAAGCAGGAACCTATACATATACAATTAGTTTTAAGAAAAAGAAATATAATGGAACAGTTATAGTAAAAGAAAAGAACTTAGCAAACATTGAATTAAAACTAAAAGATATAAGAATAGAACTAGGCAAATCCCTAACAGTACCAAGTGCAGCTAATAACTTTGATTATTCCTTATATGTTGAAAATGAATTAACTGAAGAAATGAAAGACCAAATGCAGCTAGATATTACTAAAGTAGATACATCTACAGAAAATGAATATGGCTACGATTACTATATAACTTATAATGGTACAAAGTATCAAGGAAAAGTCTTTGTATATACACCTACTCCATCAAATCCTGTAAAACAACCAGCAACACCTGAAGCTTCACAAGAGCCAGTTCCTGAAAAACACTCTTGTCAAATTGTTGATGGTTGGTACTACGACGCAAACGGTAATACCGTTTCTAAAGAAAATTATGAAAAATCTTGTAATATAACATCAGAAAATAATTCTGAACAAAGCGAAGAAAAAGAACCACCACTTAAGCCTTAACTTAAGTGGTTTTAATTTATTCCTTTAATTACTCCATCTACTAAATCAATATTTTCAAAATTAGCTCTTCTAGGCAAACCAGGCATCGTCATAATGTTACCAAGTAAAACAGTAATTATTCCAGCTCCATTATACAAAGATAAATCTTTTACAGTTACTTCAAAATCAGTAGGTACACCGATTCTTTTCGCATCATCTGATAAAGAATATTGCGTCTTAGCTACACAAATTGGAAGATAATCCAATTTGTTTTTTTCAATAAGCTTAATTTTTTCCTGAGCCTCATTACTATAATTTACCTTACTTGCTCCGTAAATTTCTTTGCATACTTTATCTATTTTTTCCACTATCTTAAGATTATCGTCATATAAAAGCTTAAATTGATTATCATTACAATAATCTAAAACTAGCTTAGCTAACGAAAGAGCCCCATCACTACCATCGCTATAAGCAGAAGAAACTTCCATAGCCATATTTCTTTCTTGACAAAACCTTTTTACCAAAGATATTTCTGAATCCTTATCAGTGCCATATCTATTTAAACAAACAATAATATTTTTACCAAATTTTTGCAAATTAGTGAAATGTTTTTCTAGATTAGCTAGTCCCCTTACTAAAGCCTCATTGTTTTCTTCATATATAAACTCTTTTCTTACTCCACCGTGATATTTTAAAGCCTTTATAGTCGCTACCAAAACCGTACAAGTTGGTTTTAATTTAGCACTACGACATTTTATATCATAAAATTTTTCCGCTCCTAAGTCAGCCCCAAAGCCAGCCTCTGTAACAACATAATCAGCAAGGCCTAAACCCAATTTAGTAGCAACAACACTGTTGCAACCGTGAGCTATATTCGCAAAAGGACCACCGTGTATAATAACAGGATTATTCTCAAGAGTTTGCACTAAATTTGGCAAAAAAGCATCCTTTAGTAAAACAGCCATTGCTCCCTCTACTTTTAAATCACTAGCATAAACAAAATCATTATTACTATTTAAACCAACAACTATATTACCAAGCCTCTTCTTTAAATCTTCTAAAGAATTAGCTAAACAAAATAAAGCCATAATTTCACTAGCGGCTGTTATATTAAATTTCTCTTCGCCATTTCCTAAAGTTACAACTCTTAAAGCCCTATCATTTACATCCATACACCTATTAAATAACACTTTTTGAATATCCAATTCATTACCTTGATAGATATGATTATAAATTGCTGCACTTAGTAAGTTATTAGCGGACTCTATAGCGTGAAAATCACCTGTAAAATGTAAATTTATCTCTTCCATAGGAACAACTTGGCTATAACCACCTCCCGTAGCTCCTCCTTTCATACCAAAAACAGGACCCATAGATGGCTCTCTAAGAACCGCAACTGACCTCTTACCCAATTTACATAAAGCATCATTTAAACCTATGCTGACAGTTGTTTTACCTTCCCCATATGGTGTTGGGCTAATAGCTGTTACCAAAATTAACTTAGAATTATCATTATACAAAGATTTCTTTATTTTAGCCTTACTGTTACCATATAAAATAATATCATCTTCCTTAAGATTTAACTTTGCAGCTACATCTCTTATATCAAGCTTTTTAGCTTTTTGGCTGATTTCAATATCACTCACAAAAATCACCTCTCAAAAATTATAGCACGATTAAACAAACTAACGCAATAAACTTTCATTATTGAAAAATATTTAAATTTTTTTTAATTTTACTAAAAACATAAATTAATGCCTCTTTTCACTCTGAATTTTTTATTTTTGCCTAAAGCAATTTATAAAATTACCACTAATTTATCACTTGAATTACTCAATTTCCCCGTTTGCGCCCTCTAAAATAAAATGCTATTATCGAAATGTTAAGAAAAAAATGAAGGAGGGATATATTGAAAAAGATTTTATTTTTCTTAATAATTATAACTAGTTTCATCTTCTTACCTAAAACATATGCTAAAACCTATAAGTTTTATGAAGACACTTATATAGACGGTATTTATATGAATAAGTATGACCCATCTACTAAAACTACTTATTATCAAAAAGCCCGTTTTTTTAGACAAGCTGATAACTATAACTTTGCCTATTGTATTGAGCCATTTAACTTTTTCCAACAAGGTAGTGCTTACAATGAGACCTATTACCCCACAACTCTCTCAGAAAGTCAAAGAAAAAACATTTCAGCTTTAGCCCATTATGGTTACGGCTACACTAATCATAATGACGAAAAATGGTATGCTATTACGCAATTACTAATCTGGAAAGAGGCTGACCCTAATGGAGACTACTATTTCACCGACACTCTAAATGGCAATAGAATTAATCCCTTTGATAATGAAATAAATGAACTACTTACCCTAGTCAACAATAGCTACTTAAAGCCATCATTTAATAGTCAAACATTTCATATCGTAAAAGGACAAGATCTCGTTATAACAGACACAAACAATATTATAAATCAATATACATCCCAAACAACAAATGCCAAAATAAATGGTAATACCGTAACAATTACTGGGTTAAATGAAGGAAGTCACCAAATATCATTCACAAGAAGTGATAATACAGCAAGTAATAAAGTAACCTTTTTTCAAGCAACAGATAGTCAAGCTCTAGTTGAAATAGGTAATCTAGACTACACATATTGTACAATTCGCATCAGTGTTGATACAAATAAAATAACTCTAAAAAAAGTTGACAAAGACACTAAAACAACAGAACCAATAGGTGAAGCTGTTCTAGATGGCGTTGTTTATGAATTGTTAAATTCCAAGAAAGAAAAAATAAAAACCATAACTTTTAAAAATAATGAAGCCACTATAGAAAACTTAGAATATGGCACCTATTATTTAAAAGAAATAAAAGCTGGTGAAGGATACACCATTAATAAAGACCTAATAGAATTTACCGTTTCTTATGAAAAAAGAGACAAAACCATAACCTTAGAAAACGAAGTAATAAAAAGCAAATTAAAAATTTATAAAGAATATGGAGAAGACGACAATTTTCACCCAGAAGCAAATATTGAATTTAATATTTATAACTCTAAAAAAGAACTCATAAAAACAATTACTACAGATGAAACAGGTTATGCTGAATTAGAGTTACCATATGGAACCTATTACCTAGAACAAAATAATACTACCGAAGGATATGAAAAAATAGAGCCATTTATTTTTAAAGTCAAAGATACAGAGCCTCTAATTTATAAATTAAAAAATTATAAAATAGAAGTCCCTGATACTAAAACAACTAGTAATAGCTTTATTTCTTTCCTTTTAAATTTACTATGCTAAAAAAAATATTTTTAATTTTAACTATTTTTATCTTTTTCCTCTTTTTAGTAACAATGCTAAAAATAAACAAGAATGATAAAGAGACTAAAAATATTTTCGAAAACTTACCATTTAGTAATATTTCAAATCTTAATATTACTAACGCTTCTAAAAAAGAAACAAAGAAAGAAATAGTTGGACGTCTTATTATAAAAAAATTAAATATTGATAACAATTTATACCAAATAGGTAGTAAAGAAAATAATGTCGATAAAAACATTACTATTCTAGAAAATTCTACTTCACCCGAACAAGAAGATAGTCTTCTTTTCATCGCTGCACATTCGGGTACAGGTAATAAAGCATACTTTAAAAATCTTGATAAATTAGAATTAGGAGATGAAATAATTTTAATTTATAACGACAAAACATATACCTATGAAGTAAAAAATTACTGGGAAGAAAAAAAGGACGGTGATATTAACTTTTTCAAAGAAGATAAAAGACAATTAATTCTAACTACCTGTAGTCCCACAAAAGACGATATGCAACTAGTTATAAATTGCATAGAAAAAGACTAATAATACATCAAAGAAAAAAGACCTTCTAGTCTTTTTCTTTTGTCAAAACATCTAATGCTGCCTGCAACTGTTTATCAGTTTCATCACAAGGATACTCATAATATTCATTATTAAGTAATATATGAACATCAGGCTCTATTCCACCACCATCTAACCACTTACCCTTTGAAGTATACCATTTTTGCGTTGTATACTTAACAGCCGCACCTGTTGATAAGTTAATTGATTTTTGAACAGTACCCTTACCATAAGTAATTTCACCTACAAATGTAGCATCATCATAATTTTCTTTAAAACAAGAAATCATAACTTCAGCAGCTGAAGCTGTAGAATTACTACCAATTAATACTACTGGATAATCCCTTTTCTCACTAGTAGATGCATAATATTTCTTCGTTTCACCTTTAGTTTCTAATCTATATAAAACTGTTTTCTTATCAAAGAATAAATCTAATATTTTTTGTGCTTGCGTCAAATAACCACCAGGGTTATCCCTTAAATCTATAATTAGACCATCAAAGCCCTTATCTTCTAATTCCTCTAATGCTTTCTTTGTTTGCTTATAAGAATTTGACGAAAAAGATTCAATAAATAAATAACCAATTTTCTTACCATCTTTTTCAATAATTCTACTATCAGCATTTTCTATTTCAATCTTTTTTCTTTTTATCTTAAAAGTCTTTTCCTTATTATCACGTAAAACAGTAATTTTAACGCTTGTATTAACTTCACCACGAATTAGTTTAGATAACTCAGAACTATCTAAATTAGATACATCTTTACCATCAACTTTAACAATAACATCATCCTCTTTTAATCCAACCTTTTCAGCAGCCGAATTTTTATAAACCTCAATTACTCTATTTTGCCCATCAACTGTTTGTACTGCAGCACCTATCCCTATATAATAGCCTCTAACAGATTCCGTAAAAGCACTAGCCGTCTCATCATCCATAAAAATAGAATTAGGGTCATTTAAAGTACCAACCATACCAGAGATAGCAGCGTCAAGTAATTTTTTATCATCAACGTCATTATAATAATTTTCCCTTATATTGTCATAAACAGAAATAAACTCTTGCAACTCACTTGATACCTTTTCTCCTGAAATAGGGTTTCTTCTATAAGTTAAAACAAAACCAACTACTATTCCAAAGAAAATTGAAATAACAACCATAAAAACTACTTCAACTACATCAAAAGAAAAATTTTTATTCTTGTTACTATCTTTTTTCTCTCTTTTAACTACTTTCTCTTCCGTTTCTCTCAAAGTTTTTTCTTTCAAAGCCTTTTCTTTTGGAGCACTTTCTTTTTTCTCTATTTCCTTTTTATTATCATTCTTCTTTTTCATATCGCACCTCTTTCATTCATTAAATATCCTAAGTTAAGCCAAATAATTTAAAATATTATCAATTCCCTCTATATAATCAGAAACTTGGTCATTACTAAACTTAATTAAAGTAGGTCCATTTATCATTAATTCATCAATATCTTTAGGACTCTTATTGGTATCACCATCAGTACTATAATTTTTATTAAATACATTACTCATATCCGCAACATATAAAGGAAGCCTATCTTCTTTATTACGATAATCATAAACCTTACTAGAAATATCACTTAAACTAGAATCAGATTTATCATAGTAAACTACTATATATTCTTTACCAGCCCTATTGAAACTGCTACCAACTAATATATCTTCCGTTTGAATATATGTTGTATCAGCATCTTCATCAGTATTATCATCTTCCTTAGTAGCATTTACAGTTATCAAATAAAACACTCCTAAAAAAAGTAACACAGCTACTACAACTATAATAACATTTTTTAATTTAAGACTTTCATCTACAAAATCTTCATTTTCTATCTTCTTTTTTCTTTTTGCCATACTTAAATCACCATAATTATTGTAACACAAATAATTAAGTAAATAAACAATAATTAAAAGTAAAATAATTAAAAACCCTTAACTTTCAGAAGAAAAAAGAACAAAATCGTTCTTTTATTTCATAGTTGGTAAACTATAAATAGATTGAGCTATTTCCACCAATTCCTCCTGATTCAAAACATCACTAACAAGATAATACTCTATTCCATTACTTTCCCAAGAAAGAGAATTATCTGTCATTACACCTAAAGTATCCATTAAACGATAAGGTTCACCATAAGTAGGAATGATAGTAAACTCTTCCATAGTAGTAGCGTTTTCTTCTACTAATAAGAATGGTTTTTCACCATCAAAAGTCATAATAACCCTCTCACCACTATCTACCTTAATTTTTTCTTCATCAACTAACTTTGTACCACTAGGCAAAAACAAAGGATATATAGCCTCATCAAAATTACCTGTTTCCTTTTCTACAACATTGTTATCCTTTTCATCCATAATAGTATTTAAATCAAAATAGTTTTTCTTAAAATTAGGCGTAAAATCTATCTTATTAAAGTTCATCTGCATACAAATAACATTATTTTTATCATAAACAGTTACCTTTTTAATTTTCAAATTATTATTAAGCTCAATTTTTTGCTTACTTAAATTCTTATTATTAGGATAATTAACCTTTGTAATAAAAGAATAATCATTATCTTCCTTTTTAAATTCCCTCTTTTCATCATTATTGATATCATTAATCAAAGCACCTAATAAATAAATCTGTGAATTATCATATGGCCAATCACTTTGGAATTTAAAACTTTTATTCAATGAAGGTGTTAAAATATAAACACCACTAGCATTCTTTAATATTACCTGAGTATGACTATTAGCTTTATTCGTTAACTCTACTCTATAATTATTATCTTTCTTAAAACTCGTTACTATCTCATAATTATAAACATCATCATTATTAGTTATTTCTAAGTCCCCTTCAAGCTTATAAGAAGAAATATTATCAAGTTTCTTATTTAACTCTTTTATAATACCTTTCTCACTATATTTATTACATCCAGTTACCATCATCAATAACATTAAGAAACATAAAAATCTTTTAATCATAATTCACCCCATTAACATTTTCTAATAAATTATATTAAAAGCGTGATATTTTATTCCAAAAAAAGAATAGTAACTATTGAGAAATTACTATTCTTACTTCTTTTTTCTTCGATTCATATGTAAGCCTTAAATCATTACCTCTGACCTTAACAGCTACATTGTGTTCTCCAACACCATAGCCTTCTAAATCAATATAAGCAATAATATCAGTAGCATCAAGACTATTAATTACATCTTCACTACCACTAACAACAACAGTAACTTTACTATCATTTTCCGTTGCGGCTTGTACACCTAGACCACTAGCTAAATTTTCAGACCGAACAGAAATATTGGCAAATTCACGAGTAATAGAATTATCAACAGCTACTTTAATCGAAATAGTCTTTGAACTCAACTCGGTTATTCCTTTAGGTCTCTTCAAAGTAACATTGAAGTCTTTATCTTTATCAAGACCGTTAACATCTATTTCTACATCTAACTGTTCAATATCTTCAATAGCCTTATCTTCACCATAAACTGTAACTGTTGAAATGCTTGGTGTCAAAGACTTAATAGCCTTACCAAAAGCCAAGTTTCCAGTAGGAACAATTCTAACTGGAATCTCCTTACTTGGTGAAGTAACAGTAAGCTTAGCTTCAACCGTCTTAGGAACTATTTCCACATCAACAATTTTACCATCATTATCATAAGCAACAAGTGGTACATCTTTTAAATTAATTTCTCCAGCTTTAGGATTAGGTATATTATCAACATCAACTAATGCTCTAACAGATGCTACCTTCTTTAATTTATACTCAGCTCCCTTAATAATTACATCAGTTCTATCTAGTTCCACATTTTCAATATATAACTTCTTATCCAAATTATCCTGATGTAATATATCATAAGTTAAACTCTTAGTCTCACTAACCTTTTCATAAATTGTAACCGTTACCTGTGATGGGTCTAACTTATAATCTAAAGACTTAAGTCTTTGCGTATACTTCAAAGTAACCTTATGATTACCTGGCTTTAAACCAGTTAAATCAACAGATACACCCTTAGATGGTGATTGCTTAGCCAAGAAAATATGTCTTCTTTGACCTATCAAAGTTATATCAACATCTTTCGGTAAACCCTCAACAACATATAACTCTTCATTATATACAGCCGTTACTGGTCTATCATACAAAATCTCGGCATATTGGTCTATCATAACATTAGACTCCTGGTCAACTATTATAAAAGTACCAAAAGCTAAAATTAAGCTAACAACAATTAAAGTTGATTTTTTAGAAGCAATTCTATCTAAAGATTTAGAACCAGTTTTAAATAAATCAGATAATCTTAAAAATAATTTCGTAATAGGAGTTATAAGCCACTTATCAAAGAATGAACCAATATGATGAAAAAATTGTTTTTTCTCTTTATTTATCTTCTTCATATATCTCTTCCTCTTCTGTTTCTAATTCTAATAAATCAATATCTTGTTTAGGCTTAAGCTCATCTATTAGCATCATTCGTACATCATCAAGAGTTAAATTATAAAGCATCTCACCCTTAACCGCAATAGATACTCTTCCTGTTTCCTCTGAAACAACTATACAAATAGCATCCGTTTCCTCAGCCAAACCTAAAGCAGCCCTATGTCTTGTACCCAAGCGCCTATTTAATTTAGGACTACTACTAGTTGGGAAAACAGCTCCTGCACAAGTAATTCTATCACCCTGTATTATAACACCACCATCGTGTAAAGGATTTCCCTCATAGAATATAGCAATTAACAAATCACTTGATAAATCCGCATACAATTTCTTTGCTTTATCAATATAATTACCTAAACTAATATCCCTCTCAATTACAATTAAAGCACCAATTCTTTCTTTTCTTAAATAGTCAATAGCGTTAACCATCTCATATACCATATGTTCACGTTCATCAACAGTTAAAACTTTGTGTCTTCCAAGTAATTGACTACGTCCCAACTGCTCCAAAATATTTCTAATTTCTGGTTGGAAAATAACAATTAAAGCAATAGGTCCCCATTGAATTACATATTCAAGTAAAACACCTATCGTTATAAAGCCACAAAAATCACTTACAAATTTTAATATTATAATAAAAGCTACACCTTTAAAAATTAATGATAGCTTGACATTATTCTTAATATTTTTCAAAATAAAATAAAAAATTAACCACACTAGTGAAATATCAGCTATATTTCTAACTAAGGATAATAAATCTGATAAAGTTATTGACATTTCAAAGCCTCCTTAATCTTTACAATATATATGATAACAAATAATGGAAAATTTCGCAACCTAAACAAAAGAAAAAGACTAATCAAATGACAACTTGATTAGTCTCATAAAATATAAACACTTTAATCATTCTCTATATGATTAAATAAAATTCCAATATTAACTAGTCCGCAAATACCAACTAAAGTATAAACTATTCTAGAAAATAAACTACCTTCTCCAAAAATAGCTGCGACTAAGTCAAAATCTAAAAGACCGATAAGTCCCCAGTTAACTGCGCCTATTATCGTTATTACTAATAATATTTTTTGAAGTGTTTCCATATCATCCCTCCTACATTTAGGATAACCACATATTATTAATTTATACAAAAAAAAGATAGTTATTATCAAAATCGCAAATACAATTTCTTTTAACTATCTTAAATAATTCTACGAACTGACAAAATCTTAGTGTTAGAACCACTAGTCCAAGAAGACACATTACTTAAAATTACGCCTTGTCTAGGGTTAGTAGCGTGAATCATTAAACCATCCCCAACATATAAAGCAGAATGTGTAACGACATTTCCATATCCCCAACTAAGAATATCACCTGGCTTAGCTTCTTCATAATTAATAGCCAAACCATCATATACTTGTGTTGAAGAACTTCTACTTACCATTGTCCCTGTTTGAGCATAAACATACTGTACAAAACCACTGCAATCAAAACCACTCGGTGTATTTCCACCTGCTAAATAGGGACTACCTATTAGTGAATAAGCAACATTAACAAGAGCCGCACTATTATTATTAGGAACCAAATTACTATAAATAGGTCCTATATCAAGTACTGGTTCTTTCCTATTAACTTCTACTAAAAAATCTTTCGTCGAAACATTTCCATATTTATCAATAGCGGTAACTAAAACCTTATGAGTCCCAACCTCACTAATATTACCGTCAACTTCTACTTTAAAATAATTAGTCTCCCAACTATTATCTAACACATCTTTATATTGAAGAGCCCCATCTATAGAATCAACTACCTCAATATTATCTAAAATGTTAATCTCTTCACCCTCCATAAATGATAACTTATCTTTCTTTAAAATAATCTCTGGAGGTAAAGTATCAACTACTTCTAACTTAATTGGTACATCCTTAGTAACTGAGTCTTTTAAAACTTCAACTACTAACTCTTGTTTACCAACAACATTAGTATCAATACTTTTCTTTATAGAAATAATCTCACCATTAACTTTATCTACTATATCTTTTAAATTATAATTGGCTTCTCCATATTCAACTATATCTTTCTTAATTGATACATCTATACTCTTATAAGTAATATAATCCTTATAAGCAACAATACCAATTATAGAAAAAGAAAAAATAAATATTATAAAAAATGCTAGGCCCTTCGAGGGACTATTACTTGTTTTCATTTTAAATATTCTCTCCCTTAAACAAAAGATGTCCTATATTATACCAAAAAAAGACTAAAAAGTCAATTTTTGTACTATTTTAGTCACAAAGTTCTAAATCATCATATTCCGAAGAAAGGGTGTTTAACTTATCACTTATCTTCTGCTGATTAACTTTTTCTAAACTATACCAACCATTTTGAAACATAAGCTCATAAACCTTTCTTTGCGTATCAGCAAGCTTCAAAAAAGTCTTTTCAAATACTTGATAAAGTGCTTCATTACTAGCTTCACTCATCGCTATTACATAGTTTTTCTCCATATCCTTTAATGTCGTTATCAAGCAAGTAATATAATCTTTATCATTTAAAGAAATACCAGTAGGCACTTCAACTTTAGTATTACTAATCTTTGCATTACTCATTATTTCGCACCTCCATTAGTTAAAATATCTAATACTGAATTTATATTATCATTAAACAAAGTATTAGCCTCTTCAAATGTAGCCGCAATGTTCTCATCACTAACCATTTGAGCATCATTATAAGTTTTCTTTAAAGCTATATAATTCCACTGAAACATATCACTCAAATAATCTAAATCTTTTGAAGTAATAATATCAGTAGGTACTTCTTCCATATTTTTTTTCATATCAATTCCTCCTCAAAAATATTATGAACAGTTTTTCAGCAATTTAAACAAAATTAATTTATAAATATAAAATTCCACTAAAAACCAAGCAAAAATACTTCAAAAATACATAAGAAAAAGTAAAATTATTCAAACAAAAGAATAAAAAAGATAAATAAAAGCATACTATTATTAGGTGATGAAATATGGAAATTATCTATCGTTCAATAGTGATGTTTTTATTTCTATTTATAATTGTAAAAATACTAGGTAAAAAGCAAATTAAGAATTTAACCCTATATGATTATGTTATCAGTATAACTCTAGGCTCTATCGCAGCTGATTCAATATTATCTTTAGAATACCCCATAACAGATGGTGTTCTAGCTATAATAGTCTTTGGAATCTTAGGCTATTTAATCTCACTTTTATCATATAATAATCATACTGTTGAAGAAATAGTCGATGGAGAACCCTTAATACTATATGAAAATGAAGACTTTAATTATAAAAATCTTGAAGATGCCAAGTTTAGTGTCAGTAAATTACTAGAGTTTTGCCGCCTAAAGGGTTGCTTCGACATTAACGAATTAGAATGTGCCATACTAGAGCCATCAGGAGATGTTTCTATTCTCTTAAAAGAAAATGAACAGCCTATTACTAATAAAGATTTAAATAGAAATAAAAAGCAAAAATTAACTTATGATATCATTGTTGATGGTGTTTTAGATGAAATAGAACTAAAAAAAGCCAGAAAAACTAAGAAATGGCTTAATAATTTTTTAAACGAGAATAAAGTAAAAGTAGAAAATATCTCCTTATTAACAATAAGTAATAATAAAGTTACCCTTTATAAAAGAAAGTAATTAGCTAATTTACAGTTAATTACTTTTTATTTTAAAGTATCGTCATTATTTTAAACAAAATTTTAAAATATTATGTTATTATAAATATAAATATAGTATATGAGGTGTTTTAACTATGGATGATTTGAAAGCAACAATTGACTCTAGTGAACAAATATTTTATGAAGGAAAGCCAGATAAGAAATGTTATATATATGAAAGTATCTTTAACCCTTTATTACCAATGGCTATACTGTGGGGACTTCTAGACTTCATAGCTTTAGGAGCGATGACCAAAACAGTTATATCAGAAAATCTACAAGCAACGTACTTTTTATTTATACTACCAGTTATGCTATTTCATTTAATGCCAGTATGGATATACTTAGGTGGTGTATTATTAACTGTTAGGAAGTACAAAAAAACTAATTATATAATCACAAATAGAGCGATTTATGTTACAAGTGGTACTTTTACTTTTTCTATTAACTCTAAACCATTTGCTGAATTATCACACATTAATTTACATAGAGGCTTTTTTGACCAGATTTTTAATGTCGGCGATATAACCGCAACTACAAACCAAAACAGTAATGGTGTTAGTTCTTCTATAACTATTAGAAGTGTTTCTAATTATCTCCAAATCTATAATCTAGTGAAAAAGTTACAAACAGATATCTATGCTGATACAATGTATCCAAATGATATGAGACCTAAAGAAAATCACGGTTATAATACAAAATATATGGGCTAATAAAATTAGTCCTTTTTTATGCTTTTCTTCGATACATATAAACAGTTATGTAGGGTTGTATGGTGCTTATGGACACAGCTGTCCCTTTACATTCATTACAAGTCGTAGTTGTTGAAGAAGATGTTGAAACAGAATGAGTATGATTACCTGTTGATTTAGTATAACTTGCCGATGAATCTTGTATAATTAAACCATTTAAGTGGCCAGTTGGTCCAGAAGAGGCTTCTACATAAACACCTCCAGCAGTAAAGAAATGAGCAATGCCGGTATCTGGACCCCAAGAAATAGCATTACCGTTCAATTCGTGCTGATGGTCTCCTGCCTCTTTTGCCGTACCTGATAATTCTGGTATAACGTGAGTATGACTTGGTAGATTATCTGTTGTTAACTTAGTAGAAACACTTTCTACCCCACCACTTTTTCCAATAGTATAACTACTTGTACCATTATTCCCAACACCTATTAATGTCCTTCCCGCTCCATACGT
>CANRQG010000011.1 GCA_947632735.1 uncultured Bacilli bacterium
GGGGGGGGTATAATTTTATTAATAAATAATAAAAAATGTGCAAAAAAAGCTGGTGAAAAAAGTGAAAAAAAGAAAGTTATGTTTAATAATAGTAGCTAGTATATTAATAGGAATAATAGCATCAGTAGGAATATCTTATGCCTTAGCAGAAACCTTAATAAATAGTAAAGACGTTGTTTATCAAGATAATTCAAATCTAGCTGCCGATAATGTCCAAAGTGCAATAGATGGAACTTGCTCAAAAATAGATACAAGACTATCAGATATCGAAGACAAATTGTATACAGTATCTAGTTCTTCGGATGGTGTCTATTTTACAACATCAACAACCTATTCTGATACTGGAATATCTATAACATTACCAGCCAATTCCTATTGTAGTCTCACTGTTTCAGCCTTTGATGCAACAAGTATACCACGCAAGTTAGGACTTGTTGGAGTTGGAAATACAGCATCAACAGTTCAATCAACCAATACACATCAAACTGGTGGAACAGTTTCCGTAAGCTATAATGCCTATATTAAACAACAAACAACCTTCCGTATCTTTGCAATGTACGACAAAAGTGTGACCGGTAATTTTATTAAATATGATTACTTCTGCGCCACTAAATATAAATAACCAAAAGCTATTAAAATGTATATAGCTTTTTCTTTTGAAAAAAAATGACTAAAATTGTAGAAAAAAATCCTTATTATGTGGTAGAATATAATTGATAGGATAGAGGTGAGAAAAGTGCCAGATAAATTATTCTTAACGACAATGATTATTGTGATGACAGCAATAATTTTAGTAATCTTTTTTCACATAATTAGAAGTTCTAGAAAAAAATTCTATAAAGAGCAAGTAAAAGAATTAGAAGTTCAAAGAAATCAAATTGCCTCAACCCCAGTACTAATAGAACTTGCTAAGATAGAGCCCATTATAAAAAATGAAAAAATGGAAGAAAAATACAATAAATGGCAAGATAGATTTACCTATTTAAAAGATAATCGATTAAACGTTATCAATGATATGCTTATTGACTTAGACTTTTTTGTTGAAAAAAGAGATTATAAATCGTGTGGTTATAGAATAGCTAAAGTAGAAATAGAAATTTATAAAGTAAGAGAAGCAGCTGAACACTTATTAGATGAAATTAGAGATGTAACATTAAGTGAAGAAAAATATCGAACAATAGTGACTAAATTAAAATCAAAATATCGTGCTTTAAATAAAGAGTTTCAAGACCATAAACAATTATATGAGTCAATGCAAGAAGAAATAGAGTTACAGCTAGAAAATATAGAAAGACGCTTCCTCGACTTTGAAAAAGTAATGGAATCAAACGAATATAGTGAAGTAGTCCACATCGTAAAAGCCCTTGATACAATGATTGAACATATGGATATTATTGTTACAGAAGCACCTGATGTTTTACTAATGGCTAATCAAGTTATCCCAAACCGAATGGCTGAAATCGAAAGAACATACAAAGAAATGGTGGAAAAAGGCTTTCCACTAGAATATCTAAATATTGAATATAATATTGACGAATCTAAGAAAACAATTGAAAAAATCTTAGATAAAGTAAAAGTCCTAGATTTAGAAGGCTGTATGTTTGACTTAAGAACAATGCTAGAATATTATGATTCTTTATTTATTGATTTTGAAAAAGAAAGATTATCTAGAAAAGTCTATGAAGAAGAAAAAGTTGACTTTGCCAAAAAACTTGAAAAAACTAATCAATTAGTAAAAGATATCTTTAATCAATTAGACGATATCAAGAATATGTATGACCTAAAAGATAGTGATATCGAGATTATTCACGAAGTAAATAAAATCTTAGTTGTTATAAATGATGATTACAATAAAATGATAGCAAAACAAGAAAGTGGCTCAACACCTTTTTCTGCTTTGAATGAAGAAGTAGAAAATTTAACAGTAAGATTAAAGAATATGGAAGATGATTTTGATAAAGCCCTTAAATCTTTAGGAAATATGTATGATGACGAAGTTAGGGCTAGAGAACAATTAGACGAAATTCAAGACTTACTAAAACAATGTAAAAGTAAAATACATAGCTATAAACTACCAGTAATAACAGACAATTACTTTGTACAATTATCAGAAGCTAATGAAGCAATTGAAGATGTAATAAGTGAATTAGAACTAAAACCAATTGTTATAAAAACTCTTAATACAAGAGTAGATACTGCTAGAGACCTAGTCTTAAAATTATATAATACAACTAATGAAATGGTTAAAATGGCCAAATTAGCAGAAATGGCTTTAGTGTATGCTAATCGCTATCGCATAAATAGAAATGATATTAGTAAAAGATTAGATGATGCTGAAAGTAAATTCCTTAAAGGAGATTATAAAGCTTCCCTAGACATTACTATAGAAACAGCGTCATTAGTAGATGAAAATATTAAAATAAGATTTGAGGAGTTAGCCAATGAACAATAAAGGATATGGTAAATTTGAAGTATTAACTATTTTAGTCTTACTAATTGTCATCGTTGCTGTTTTATTAATGACAATTCTAAAATCCGTTGATAATCAAAAATTAAACGTTATGGTAACTAATGCCAAAAACTTTTCTAACAAAGTTATTGCTGGTGATGCAAGTGGTTATTACTTAAGAGATGCTATCGAAGATGGAATTTATGACAATATAAGAAGCCCTTTTAGTACTAATAACTGTGATGTCGATGAATCAAAAGTTGAATTTGAAGGCTCTAAAAAATATGTTACCTTAAAATGCGATAACTACATAATCTACCACGAAGAAGCTATAAATGATACTTACAAAATATATACCGTTTCAAAGTGGTCAGATTCTAAAAATAGTGATGACTATCAAAAAATAGTTGGTTATAATTGCGAAAAAGATAAAAAAAATGTCTTTGATACCTACTATGAAGAAAAAGTTTTCCTAAGTCACATAAATGAATTATATAAAAAAGAATATTCCGATGAAAAAGAAATAACTGAATGTAACATCGTAACTAAGGAATTATATAGAGATTTAACACTTGTAAGATAGTTTATGACCTTTCATAAACTTTTTTCTTGCAAAAAATAATAAAACTGTTATAATTTTAGAAGTAATTATTCTTTAGGAGGTCAACTATGGATAGAATTATATTAATAAAATATGGAGAACTAAGTACTAAAAAAGGAAATAGAAATTATTTTATCAATACCCTTTACAATAATATCAAAAAGAAATTAGAAAACTGTGATGTAAAAATAACTAAAGACCGTGCTCATATGTATATTTCATTTAAAAATGAAGAATTAGATACTATTAAAAATATTATCGATAAAATATTTGGTATTCATATGTATCACATTGCTCATATCGTAAATAGTGATGAAGAAAGCATAAAAAAGAAAGTATTAGAAATATCACAAGCAAAAACTTTTTCCACATTTAAAGTGGAAACTAAAAGAAGTGATAAAAATTTTCCTATACATAGTACAGAAATGAATAACATTCTAGGAACAGTAATTTTAAAAAATATTCCCAATATTAAAGTAGATGTACATAAACCAGAACTTTTACTAAAAGTTGAAATTAGAGAAAAGAATACTTTTATTTATTCCGATAATTATCTAGGTAGTGGTGGTTACCCCGTTGGAACCCAACCTAAAGGAATGCTAATGCTAAGTGGCGGAATAGATTCACCCGTCGCAGGCTATCTCGCTATGAAACGTGGTGTTACCTTAGAAGCTGTTTACTTCGAAGCTATTCCTCATACTAGCCTAGAAGCTAGAAATAAAGTAATAAAACTTACAGAAAAGCTTAGTGCCTATACTGATAAAATTGATTTACATATTATAAACTTTACCCCAATTCAAGAAGCAATTTATAAAAATTGTCGTAGTGATTACTGTATTACCATTATGCGCCGTATGATGTATCGTATAATGACTATGATAGTAAAAAAATATAATGGCTATGTCATTATAAACGGTGAATCTATTGGCCAAGTAGCTTCTCAAACACTTACTAGTATGAACGTTATAAATGCTGTTACCAACATACCAGTAATAAGACCAGTAGCTTGCCTAGATAAATTAGAAATAATGGATATTGCCCGTAAAATAGATACCTTAGATATAAGTATTTTACCTTACGAGGATTGTTGCACAGTTTTTGTTCCTAAACATCCCGTAATAAATCCTAAATTAGATACCGTCATAAAAGAAGAAGCAAAATTTGCCTATCAAGAAATGCTTGAAGAAGCAGTAGAGACACTAAATACAATTGTAATACCAACGATAGAAAAAGAATTTTCTGATTTGTTATAATTTACCAGTAAATTAAATGTATTAAAGACTAGAAAGTTTCACATTCTAATAATGTAGGAGGTGAAATAATGAATAATAAAAAGTCTTCTAACAGAGTTAGAGTTCCTGGTTCAAAACAAGCAATTGAAGAAATGAAATATGAAATTGCTAATGAATTTGGAGTTAACTTAGGTGCTGACTCATCAAGCCGTTCTAACGGAAAAGTTGGTGGTGAAATCACTAAGAGATTAATTGAAAAAGGTATGGGACGTAGACAAAACAGTAATAGTAGAAGTAATGAATCTCGTTCAAAATCAAATTCACGTAGCAAAAATAAATAGTGAATAATAATTGATACTAAAGATAGCCTTTCAAAAGACTATCTTTTTCTTATATAAAAACAAAAAATAAAAATTTTCTTCCTTTCTAGTTGTAATTTTTCTCTGATTTTGTTATTATAGGAATAGTTTTGAAAGTGAGGTAAATTATGAAATTATTATCAGTAAATGCTGGTAGTTCTACCCTTAAATTTAGAATGTATGAAATGCCAGAAGAAAAAGTAATTTGTAAAGGAGCATTTGATAGAATTGGTATTGAAGGCTCTAACTTTAGTTTAAAATTTGATGATAAAAAAATAGAAGAAGATGTAGAGCTAAAAGACCATAATGACGCTGTTAAAATACTATTAGAACAGCTTGTAAAAAATAAAATAGTTAATTCCCTAGATGAAATAGAAGCTGTAGGACATAGAGTAGTTCACGGTGGAAGTAAATATGCAAACAGTGTTGTAATTAATGATGAAGTTATAAAAGAAATAGAGCAACTAAGTGCTTTAGCGCCACTTCATAACCCAGCTGCTTTAAAAGGAATCAAAGCTTTTCAAGATAATATTCCTAATGCTAAAATGGTTGCTTGCTTTGATACAGCTTTTCACCAAACTATGCCAAAAGATTCTTATCTTTACTCAGTACCATACTTATGGTATGAAAAATATGGCATTCGTAAATACGGTTTTCACGGTATGAGTCATAAATTCATCTCTGAAAAATTAAGCGCTATGCTAGAAAAGAAAGCTAACTTAATTATTGCTCATATTGGTAGTGGAGCTTCTCTAAGTGCCGTTAAAGAGGGTAAATGTATTGATACAACAATGGGCTTTACTCCTAATGCTGGTATAATGATGGGTACAAGGTCAGGTGATATTGACTACTCAATGATTAACTATTTAGTAAAAAATGGTCTAACCCTAGAAGAAATTGAAAATAGTTTAAATAAAGAAAGTGGCCTACTTGGTATAATTGGAAAAAGTGATTTACGTGATATTGACGACTTATTTGAAAATGGTGATGAAAAAGCTATCTTAGGTGTTACTATGTATACTAATAGAATAGCTGAATATATTGCTAAATACTTTATCAAATTAGAAGGAAAAGTTGATGCTATCTGCTTTACAGCTGGTGTTGGTGAAAATGACGATATTATCAGAAGAGAAGTTATTAAAAAACTTGCTCCTCTAGGTGTTATACTTGATGAAGAAAAGAATAAAGAAACATTAATTAGAAAAGGTAAAGAAGGTATAATCACCAAAGAAGAATCAACAATACCAGTATATGTAATCGCAACAGATGAAGAATTAATGATAGCTAGAGATACCTTCGAATTAACAGCTTAATTTGAATAAACATAACTAGTTTAATATACTAATAAAAAAGTCTAAGATGATTAAAAGTCTTGACCTTTTTATTTTCAAGCTAAAATATCTATCTAAAAAATTAATATAAGATAAAATATAAAAGGATAATAGACTTTTTCTAAAGAATTTAGTAAAATATATATGAATATGAAAGAGGGATATTATGAAAATTATTTCAATTAATGCTGGAAGCAGCTCTTTAAAATTTACATTATTTGAAATGGACGATGAAAGTATAATCGCAACAGGACTATTCGAAAGAATAGGCATTGAAGGTAGTAAATATACAATTAAGTATAATGGTGAGAAAATAGAACAAGAAATTGAACTTAATGACCATACTGATGCTGTAAAGATTCTCCTAGAAAAGCTTATTGATTTAGCAATTATTAAATCTCTAGATGAGATTAAAGGTGTAGGTCATCGCCTAGTTCACGGAAAAGATAAATATAGCCAATCAGTTATTATAACTGATGAAGTTATTAATGACTTAGAAGCTTTTAAAGAATTTGCGCCTCTCCATAACCCCGCTAATGTCTTAGGTATAAAAGCCTTTAAAGAAGCTTTAGGCGATATTCCTATGGTAGGTGTATTTGATACAGCCTTTCACCAAACAATGACAGAAGATACTTATTTATATCCAGTTCCTTATAAGTGGTATAAAGAATATGGTGTTCGTAAATATGGTTTTCACGGAACTAGTCATAGATTTATAGCCTTATCAATGAAAAAAATATTACGTAAAGAAAACTTTAAAATGATTTCTTGCCATATTGGTAATGGTGGCTCTATTTGTGCTATAAAAGATATGAAATGTGTTGATACCTCAATGGGCTTTACCCCTTTAGCTGGTATAATGATGGGTACAAGGTCAGGTGATATCGATTCTTCCATAATACCATATGTAATGGAAAAAGAAGGTAAAAACGCTAGTGAAGTAGTCGATGATTTAAATAAAATTAGTGGTCTTCTTGGTATGAGTGAATATAGTAATGATATGCGCGATATTCTTGCTAAAATAGAAAGTGGCGATGAAAAAGCTAAATTAGCTGAGAAGAAATATGTTCGACGTGTTGTTGACTATATTGCTCAATACTATGTTTTACTAGGTGGTGTAGATGCTATTTGCTTTACCGCTGGTGTTGGCGAAAATAGTGTTCCTGTAAGAAAAGATATTTGTGAAGCTTTATCTTGCTTAGGTGTTAAAATAGATTTAGAGTTAAATAATAAACGAGGAGAATTTGTTAAATTAAGTACAGACGATTCTAAAATAGCTGTCTATGTAATCCCAACCGATGAAGAACTATTAATCGCCAGAGATACTTTAAGTTTAATAAGAAATAGATAGGAAATATAAGATGTATAAAGAAATATATAAGAAAATAAAAGAATATAATACCATAGTAATTGCCCGTCACGTAGGTGTTGACCCCGATGCTTTATGTGGACAATTAGCCCTAAGAGATTCCATTAAATTAACTTTTCCTGACAAAAAAGTTTTAGCAGTTGGAACAGGTAGTGTCAAATTTCTCCAAATAGGTAAGTTAGATAAGATAGAAGAAACTAGTAATGCCTTATTAATAGTAATAGATACTCCTGATATAAAAAGAATAGATTCAGCAGAATGCTCTTCATTTGCTTATAAAATAAAAATTGACCATCATCCGTTTGTTGAAAAATTTGCTGATATAGAACTAATAGAAGATACAGCTTGTTCTGCTTGTGAAATCTTAATGAAGCTTCTAATGAAAACACCTCTTAAGTGTGATAAAGAAATAGCCGAAAAACTTTATATGGGCTTAGTATCAGATTCTAATAGATTTTTATTTAATAGTTGTACTAGTCAAACCTTTTCATTAGTATCTAAATATATAGAAGAGTACAATCTCGATTTAAGTAGTATGTATCAAAAATTGTATTTGCGACCTCTAAATGAAGTCCGCCTAGAAGGATATATATCATTAAATATGACAGTTACCGAAAATAATTTAGCCTATATAAAAATTACTGATAAAATAATTAATGAATATGGTGTTGATAGTGCTGCCGCCGGTAATATGGTTAATAACTTTAACTTTATTGACCAAATTATGGTTTGGGCTACTATTACTGAAGATGTTAAAAATCAACAAATTCGTGTTTCTATTAGGTCACGTGGACCAGAGATTAACAAAACAGCTGAAAAATATGGTGGTGGTGGTCACAAATTTGCTTCCGGCGTTAAATTAACTACATTTGAAGAAGCAATGTGCTTAATGAATGATTTAGATAAACTATTACTAGATTATAAAAAAGAAAATGGGGAGAGATAGTATGGTAATTAATGATGCTAACTTAGAAATAATTGCTACACGAAGAAGCCAATATCCAGAAGAAGGAAAGCCAGAATTTTTACTTGTTGGTAGAAGTAATGTCGGCAAAAGTAGCTTTATCAATGCTATTTTAGGTCGCAAAAACTTAGCTCATACTTCAGCAAGACCTGGTAAAACGCAAACTTTAAACTTTTATAATGTTAATAAAGGAAAATTTTTCCTAATAGACGTTCCTGGTTATGGCTTTGCCTCTGTTGATAAAAAAACACAATCAAAATTTGGAATGATGATTGAAGAATACCTAGAAAAGCGTGAAGAATTAAAAAGAGTTTTCCTTTTAGTTGACTTTAGAATGAAACCAACTGAAGACGACTTATTAATGTATAACTTTCTAAAATATTATAACGTTCCAGTTACTGTTGTCGCTACTAAAGCTGATAAAGTTAGTGGTAGTAAGAAAGAAAAAAATTTAAAAGACACGCTTAATACTCTTGATTTAGTAGTAGGCGATGACTTAGTCGTTTTTTCTAGCGTAACTAAATTAGGCGTCAAAGAAGTCCTAAAAAAAATAGAAGACTTAGTTAGTATGGAAACTATCTAAGTTTTTTTCATATATTATCTTAGGTGAGATAATGAATATCAAACTAACATCTAAAGATACTTATAAATTTTATATTAACAAATTACTCTTTAAAGGCGACTTAAACGATAAAGAACAAATTATTGACTTTGTAAAACAAATAATCTTAAAAAAAAGAAAGTCCTTAAATTTAAGAGGCTTTTATAAAGTATTAGTTTATGTTAATAAAGAAATAGGCTTATTTATAGATATGACTAAACTTGAAGATAGTAGTTACTTTAATAATCTAGACCTACGAGTAATTGTTAATAACCCTAGTGATATTTATTTTGAAACAGAAGATTACTTTTTGATAAAAAACTATCAAGATATTAGATATTTAGATGGAAAATTTTATGCCCTAATCGACGATTTTTATGATGAAATACTTGAAAAAATAGAATTTGGCCGTTTCATTTATGGTGAAGTTGCTATTAATATCTTGGCTAAAGCCACTATTTTATGATAAAATCTTATATAGAATAAAAAGTGGTGATGAAATATGAGTAAGAAAAGAAAAATATTTTTAGTTCTTATCTTTATCATTCTAGATATCTTTTTACTAATAGGTTTTCTAGTAATTAGAGATAAAACCTTAGAAAATACTTTAAAAAAAGAAATAAACTCTTTAAAAGAATTAGATATAACTAAAGATAGATATAATACAAAAATAAAAACTAGAGGTAATTATGCTATTTTAGAAAAAGCTATTAAAACATACTTAGATGATTACGCTGTTAATCTACAAAGTGTTTTAAATATACTAAATGATGATAAGTTTACAAATTTATTATTAGCCGAAAACTATACTGATGACTTAGAATTTAAAGAAGAGTTTTTATTTATTGAAACAACTAGAGAAACTTTTAATACTAAAATCAATAACTTAATAGAAGAATGTGATAAAGATAATATTAAAAAATATATTCGTACAAAGATGGTTGACCCATATTATATATCCCTATATGAAGAATTAATGCTTGACGATAATGTTAGTAGAGAAATAGTTGAATCTAAAGAGTTGTTAGCAAAAACTAAAGATAGAGTTAACACAATACTAGATACTAGTGAAGAACTTTTCAGTTTTCTAAAAAAACATCAAGAAGAATGGACCGTTGAAAATAATGAAGTTAAATTCACAACCCAAGCCCTATTAGATGAATATAATACTTATTTAGAAAAAGTTCAGTAATTATTACTTTACTTTTTCTTTTTTTTCTGCTAAAGTAAGGACTAATTTAAGGGGTGATTTGCTTGAATATAGCCTTTATGTTAGCAATAAGTGCTAGCTTAGTTTCTCTTTCCAATTCACTAGAAAAAAAGTTAACTATTGCTAAGAACCTTAAGCCAAAAAATATTAGAAGAATAAAAGTAACACCAGAAATAGAAAAAACATATACTTCCTTTGATAAAGATAAAATTGAAAAGAAAAAGCTTGGTATTGAAATATGTGACTTTGCTACTACAATTACTAAAGTTTTTTCTGAACAAGAATTAGAAAACTTTTATAGAAATATAAATAATGTAAAAATAAAAAAAGGCCTCTTCTTTAAAGCCTGTGCTTATTATGCCCCTCTTGTTAATAAAATTGTTGTGAAAAAAAGTAAAGAAAATTCTCTGTATCACGAACTTTTTCACCTAGCTAGTTCCAAAGTAGATGGTAAGAACCTATTCGTTGGCTTTTGCCAGTATCAAGATGGTAATGTAGTAGGGCTAGGCCTAAACGAGGGCTATACAGAGCTTTTAAATCGTCGTTATTTTAAAAATCATATTAATCCTAATTCTTATAATGTTGAAGTTCTAATAACTACACTTTTAGAGTCAATTGTAACTAAAGAAAAGATGGAATATTTTTATTTAACTTCCGACTTAAAAAGCTTGCTTAAAGAACTACAAAAATATAATTCTAATATAAAGATTATGCATTTAGTAGCAGACCTTGACTACTTAAATAAATACTTATATAGTGAGCCGAAAAAGCATCAAGAAATACTTTTATATAAACTAGAAAAAATAATTTCCTTTCTAAAAGAAACATATATTAATAAATTAAAAAGCTTAAATATTTTAAATGAAAATACTGTAGTAGAAATGTTAAACTTCTCTGAAAAACTAAATCTTCTAAGAGAAACTGGTGCCTTTTTCCTTGCTGAAAAAGAAAATCTACTTCAAAAAACAAACAAAAAAAGATAGTCTAATTGATTATCTTTTTATATTACAATTGCAATCATATTATTAGAGCCTTTGTTAACTACTTTAGAAAGCGTTGTCTGTAACTTAAATCTAATATTATCAGGCATAAGATTAATTTTTGATTGAATGCCCTCTTGAACAATTGAATCTAAGCTTCGACCAAAGATTTCACTTTTCCAAATATCATTCGGATTTTTCTCCTGGTCTTTCATAAGATGGTCTATTAATTCCTTACTTTGTAACTCACTACCAATAATAGGCTCAAAAGTTGACTCTACATCTACTCTTATCATATGTATAGAAGGTGCCACTGCTTTTAATTTAACTCCATATCTTGGACCCTGCTTAGTAATTTCAGGCTTATCAAGTTTCATATCATCAATAGATGGAGTTGCTACCCCATAACCAGTTTGTTTAACCATTTTAAGAGCATATTTAATTTGGTCATATTCTTTCTTCGCAACACTAAATTCTTGGAAAAGTGATAATAAATCAGCCTTATTCTTTACATCAACTTTGATTATATTAGTTAAAACCTTATCATATAAATTAGCTGGTGCTGTTAAATTAACTGTTACAATACCTGTTGAAGAATCTACTTCTGATAGATAACATTTTTCAATAAGTTTATTTTCTAAGAAATGACTAGTTATCTTATCAATATCACGTAGCTTATCAATTTCAATAACACTTTCCTTAATTGAATCGATATAAGACTTTTTAATCTCATTATCAGGATTTAGAATAGCTATCCATTCAGGCATATTAATTTTAACCTCTAAAACTGGGAATTCAAACAAAGCTTCACGTAAAATATCATACATTTCTTTTTCATTCATACCCTCAACATTTATAGGAAGAACTGGGACATTGTGTTCCATCCGAAGTGCTTCAGCCAATTTTTCCGTTTCTGGCAATGTCGGATGCGTAGTATTTAAAACTACAATAAAAGGTTTCCCAATATTTTTTAATTCATTAATGACTCTATTTTCAGCCTCTAAATAATCATTTCTTTCAAATTCACTTATTGAGCCATCTGATGTCATAACAATACCAATTGTCGAATGGTCCTTAATTACTTTTTCTGTGCCTATTTCTGCTGCTTCTATAAACGGAATTTCTTCATTATACCACGGTGTCTTAACCATTCGTGGACCATTTTCATCCGTTGCGCCAATAGCATTATTAATCATATAACCAACACAATCAATTAATCTAATATTACAAGTAAAATCGTCTATCTTTATTTTAGCACTGTTGTTTGGAACAAACTTTGGCTCTGTAGTCATTATTGTCTTGCCAGCCGCACTTTGTGGAATTTCATCTAAAGCTCTTTTTCTTTCATATTCATCTTCAATATTTGGAACGATTAATGTCTCAACCATTTTCTTAATAAAAGTTGATTTACCAGACCTAACTGCGCCAACAACACCCAAGTAAATATCACCGCCACTTCTAGTCGCAATGTTTTTTATAATTTCACTTTTTTCCATAAATCTTCTCCTTATCTAATAAAAATTTATGTCTAGCGACAAAAAAAAAGAACATCATATTCTAATTTTTATATTTAGCAAAAACCAATTAAAGATTATGAAGTTCTCCCTAAATTCAAAAAAACTCAATAGTGTTTGTATTTCAAAATCAAATATGCAAGTTTCATATATTTATCTAGTTTTCTTACGACCATTTGCGAAAAAAAGAAAAAAGAACTAAATTGTTCTTGTCTAAAACATTTTATCAATATCTTTTGGAACATTATCATTAATAATAGTCCTAATAATTTTCTCTTCCTTTTCCTTAGATACTTCCTTGCCGGTCATACTAGATATATCTTTAATAACTTCTCTAAGCGTTTTTTCATCTTTCATATTTGAATTTTGCAGTTTCTTAGCTAAGTCCATTATTGTTTTTTTATCTATATTAGTCTTTTTTTCAATTCTATTAAAAAGGTTATCCGTAAACATAAATACCTCCTAATAGATTATATGTTCTTTTCCTTTTTTGTTAACTATTATTTTTTTTGTAAGCTTTGCACTTTTTTATTAAATTCCTCTAAAGTAATTAAACCCTGATTAAGTCTTTCCTGTAACATTGCCATACTTTTTATTCGCATATCGTGTTTACTATTAGGATTTGAATGATTAATTTTCTTAATATCTTCAAAGAAAGGGTTATTGTCTTTACCTATTTTTTTACTTTCTTCCTTTAAAAGATTAAACTTTTTCTGAAAATTATTATTTTCTTGCATTGATTTATTAAAAGCATCATTATTTTTACCAATTATCATAAATCATCCTCATTTCTATTTTTAAATTGTAACACAATAGGCGTACCTGTAAAGTCAAAATTTTCTCTAATCTTATTCTCTAAGTAGCGTTCATAAGAAAAGTGTACCAAGCCTTTAGAATTGACTCTGAAAGTAAACTTAGGTGGCTTTATACCAGTTTGTGAAGTAAAATATATTTTAAGTCTCCTTCCTTTATAAGATGGTGGTTGATTAAGCAAAGTAGCATCTATTATAACTTCATTTATAAGACTAGTCTTTATCTCCTTTTTAATATTTTCCGCTACTTTTAAAACTTCTGGCATCAAAGTATGAATTCTTTTCTTAGTAAGAGCTGATAAGTAAACGATAGGAGCATATGTTGCGAATTGAAACTCAGCTCGCATTAACTTTTCAAATTCTGAAATACTACTATCTTTAACTAAATCCCATTTGTTCACAACAAATATTAAGCCTTTACCACGTTCAATGGCATATCCAGCAATATGCTTATCGTGTTCCTTAATTCCTTGAGAAGCATCAATAACTACTAAACAAATATCACTTCTATCAATAGCTCTTAGTGACCTAATTAAACTATATTTTTCTACCGACTCAAAAACCTTTCCCTTTTTTCGCATTCCTGCAGTATCTATCAATAAATATTCTTGATTATTATATTTTAAAACCGAGTCAATAGAGTCTCTCGTTGTACCAGCTATATCTGATACTACAACTCTTTCTTCATTTAAAAGGGCATTCATTAAGCTACTTTTTCCTACATTAGGTCTACCAATAATACAAAACTTTAATCTATCATCAACTTCCTCATCATATTCTGAAAAAGAAAGAGTAATCGCATCCATTAGTTCTACATAGCCGATATTATGAATACTACTAATTGGAATATAAGTATCAAAGCCTAATTCATAAAAATCATATATATTATTTCTAGCTTCTTTAATATCCATCTTATTAATCGCAACAATTACTTTTTTATTAGACTTTCTTAAAATATCTCGAACAATTAAATCACTTCTTGTAAGACCCTCATTACCATCGACAATAAATACAACAATATCTGCTTCCCTAATGGCTATCTCTGCTTGTAGTCTAATCTCTTCATTAAAATCTTTTTTAGTAGTATCAATTCCTCCAGTATCTATTAAGAAAAATCTCTTTCTATTATAAGTGGCTTCTTGATATATTCTATCTCTAGTAATACCAGGCGTATCTTCAATAATAGAAATTTTTTTACCAACAATTTTATTAAAAAGAGTACTTTTCCCAACATTAGGTTTTCCTACTAAAGCAACAGTTGGAATAGGCATATTGCTCACCTCACTAGCCATATTATAACATAAGGAGCTGTTTTTTTAAAGTTTATTTAAAGTGTCTAGTAAGATAAAATTTTTGTGAAATTTAGAAATTTGTTTATATAATGTGCTATAATTAATTACGAGGATGGTGTATATGAAAGAAAAAGAAAATATCTCTTTATTTGATAGCCCAGATAAAGTAACAAGTTTAATAATAGGTTTAATCTTAATAATAATTATTTTAAGTCAGTCGTTTGCCATCAGCAATAATCTCGCTGCCTTAGATATATTTAGAAACATTTTAAATCATAATAGCATTTACCTTTTTATGCTTTTATATTTCGTATCATTAAAAACTTATCTAGGTAAAAAATACTTTAACTATTTAAATAGTATTGTTATCTTTATATATTTTGTAAATATGATAACTTCTCTTTTGACAATTTTTCATACTTTTTCGTTAACTAGTCTCTTAGCTTTTGGTTTAAACTTTGTCTTATTTTTATACTTATTCCACGTTTTCTTTCGCGGAACTAGAATTTGGAAAGATTTTAAACTAAAAAAATCACCTTTTAATGAATTAAATAATGATTGGTATTTCTCTGTAATAGTAATTATCTCAGTTATGTTATTAGCTGTTAACTTAATATTTACTACAACCTTTGATGGCACCGTAGTAGCGGTACTTGATTGTTTTTACATAGTTTTATTCTCTAGATATATCTTTTTATATCGTGAATATCTTGATAAAGAAAAAATCGATACAACTATTAAAACTAATCTAGAAGAAGTAAAAACTAAAATAAGCGATGTAGCAACAGACTTAGGAGACTCAATTAATGATATGGCAAATGATATTACAAAAAGTGTTAATAAATTTGTTGAAGATAATAAAATTGATGAAAAATTAGATAAAGCTAAAGAAAAAATAATTGAAGTAGGGGATGAAGCTGCAGCTAAAATTGATGAAGTAATTAATGAGGTTACCCCTAAAAAGACAAAAACTAATAAGAATAAATCTAAAAAGGAGGCTAAATAATTATGAGTATGTTTGATGAAATACATAAACAAAAAAAAGATTTACCTAAAGTAAGCAACATCACTAAACAAGTAAGTTCTTATAAATATAATATATATCAAATATTAGCGTTTGCTATCTTTTTACTAAGTTTTGTTACAGGTATTATCTTTGGAAACTTATTCCCAGCTTGTGGCTCAACATCATCATTTTATGGTGATGTATGTATGACAACAGAGTTTAATGTCTTTCTAATGTTAATTATCTGGTTAGTTGGCTTTTTAACAGGAGCTGTCTTCTTTGCTATTGGCCATATTGTTTCTCTTTTGACAGAAATAAGCCAGAAATTATAATATTTTGATAAAAAATGTAAATTTTTTGTTATTATTCTTGCGTAATGTTATAAAATATGTTAAATTAAATTTGTAAGCATAACTTATGCTTAATTATTAATTATATTATAGGGAGGTATATTTAATATGAAGAAAGTAGAATTAGTAGAAGCAGTTGCTAAAGCAGCTGGATTAACTAAGGTAGATGCTGGAAAAGCAATTGATGCTACTTTAGAAGAAATCAAAAATGCTTTAGTAAAAGGTGACAAAATTCCACTAGTTGGTTTTGGTACATTCGCTGTTTCTAAAAGAGCTGCACGTGAAGGACGTAATCCGAGAACTGGAGAAACTGTTAAAATCGCTGCAAGAAAAGCTGTTACTTTCAAAGCTGGTTCAGCTTTAAAAGATGCTGTTAATAAGTAAGAAAAATGAAAAAACCTACTAAAGGTTTTTTTTTTGCCCATATATCCCCATATATCCATATACAGTAAAATCTTCTATGTAAAATGCGTTTTATCTATAGTAGTAATTATTCTTTTTAAGATGTTTTTGTGCTATAATAGAAATAGGAGTAAGATAGTTAGGCGGTGAAAATATGCTTGAAGCTGTTTTAGAGCTTCTTAAAAAGATAAATTCTTATGGCTTTAAGTCCTACATAATCGGTGGTTTTGTAAGAGATTATCTATTAGGAATAAAATCTAATGATATAGATGTTGCGACTAATGCTACTCCTAAGGAATTAAAAAATATGTTTCCTGATAGTGTTGTTCCCAATGAAGATTACGGTTCAGTTATTGTCTTCGTAAATGGTCTTAAAATAGAAATAACAACATTCCGAAAAGAAATAGATTACATTGATAATAGACATCCAGCCAAAATTATTTATATCGATAATCTATATGATGATTTATTGCGAAGAGATTTTACTATTAATACTATTTGTATGGATGAAAACGGGCAAATAACGGATTATTTAAATGGCCAAAAAGACTTAGAAGAAAAAATTATTCGCTCTGTCGGAGACCCCGTTAAAAAGTTTTCTGAAGATGTGCTTCGTATTTTAAGAGCGATAAGATTCGCAACTATCCTAGATTTTGACTTGGATAAAGAAATTATTATCGCTATCGCAAAATGTAAACACTTACTAAATAAACTTTCTTATAATAGAAAAAAAGAAGAACTAGACAAAATATTCAGTAGTAGTAATGCTAAAAAAGGTATAAAACTATTAATTGATTTAGGGCTAGACAAAGAGCTTGAACTTGAAAGGTTAAATAAAATTAAAAATACCAGTAGCCTAATAGGTATTTGGAGTATTCTCAATGTTTGTGATAAATATCCTTTTAACAGTAATGAAAAAGAACTTATTAATAATGTCAATAAAGTTATAAAACTAAATAATCTAGATATGAATACTTTATATAAATATGGTTTATATGTAAATAGTGTCGCAGGTGAAATAAAAGGCATAAATATTAAAGATATCACCAAAGAATATAATAACTTAAAGATAAAAAGTCGTAGTGAAATAGACATCTCAAGTGATACCATTATGGAAATACTAAAAAAAGAACCAGGAAGTTATCTAAAAGATGTTTACGATGACTTAGAAAATATGATTATTCACGGCAAATTAGCTAACAATGAAAATAGTATTAAAAAGTACTTAGAGAATAAATATGAGGAGGTTTAACAATGAAAAAAATATTAGTTCTACTAATTGGTCTATTTTGTTTTAATCTAATACCTGTAAAAGCAATAGAAGAAGTTAATTTAAACGTTCTTCACGAAATAAACTCTAATTATAACGTTACAACTAATAACTTTAATTATGAAAATATTAACTATAATCCTACTTTAGATAGTACCGGTAGAAGTACTATTACGATAGGCAATATTCATAATAATACCTCAAGAAAAGTCCCTATCAGTATTCGTATTGGCTTATTTGATGCAAATAAAAAGAATATTGGTGTAGTTAACTACTGTTCTACCCACGATACAGAAAGTGACTATTCCTATAAATTACTACTTGCTAGTGAAGACAGTAAATTTTCTCTAAAAGTTAGTGAAAATAAACATCTTGCTAAAAATAAAAAAATAAGTGATGTTTCATACATAGCTGTTTTAAATGATAATATAGATTGTACAACCGATGGTATGGCAAACAAATATACTGATTTAACAATTGAAGAGATAACTAATGGCAATGTTGCGGCTAAAGTTGAAAAAATATTTGATTTTTCCTTCTTAAATGGCTTTACCGATGTAATTTTATCTAAAGAAGTATTGCCTATTATAATCTATATTGGTGGTGGCTTAATCCTACTAATTATTTTAGGAGAAATATTAAATGTCTTAAATAAAAGAATGTTTAATAAAACAACAATTCTAGCCTATATTCCTATTAGTAACGTTTATCTAATAGTTAAACTTGCTTTTGGTAAAGTAATTGGCTTGATTTATCTTGTCCTTTTCCTTATTTCCGTAGCATTAATAAAAGTAGTTCCAATACTATTCTTAGTCGCAGCCATTATCTTGTTAGTAGCGTTCTTACTAGATATAATTAAATTATTAATTAAAAGATATGATTTACTATACTTTGAAAACTTCCATTTTGGTAAGAAAATAAATGATAAAATAGATAACTATGATTCTAATAAAGAAAACAATAATAATATTTATGACTTTAATAATACCACTAAAAATAGCTTATTAGATAATGAAAAGAATGATTTGCTTTCTGATTTAGGCGTTAATTTAGACGATAATACTGCAACTGACAGTGAAGACCTAGAAGAAAAAGAGACACCTGATGAGCAATTTTTCAATATCTCAGCCGGTGGTATGCATAACGATTTTCCTGATGAAGACAAAGATGAAAATGATAATGGTAGTGATTTAACTGATTTATTTAAGTAGTCAGTACTACCTTTTTTTTTCGATTTATGATAATATAATATACATTAATGGAGATGATTAGTCTGAAAAATTCGAAGTTAATAGAAATATTTAAAAATGGCAATATGGTTATACCTCTTTATCTTCTTAAGAATTATCAAAAATTCAATTTAGAAATGAAAGAGTTTATTTTCCTAATGTACTTATATAATTTAGGTGATAAGTTTATCTTCAATGTAAATAAATTCTCCGAAGATTTAGGAATAACCTCTAATGATGCCTTAAGCTATATTGGTACCCTTACTGAAAAAGGTTTTATCAAAGTAGATGTAGTTAAAAATGACAAAGGTCTAATAGAAGAAGTAATTTTACTAGATGATTTTTACAATAAACTTTCCTTAATGACCATAGATGACGTTGTGAGTGAACCAAAAGAAGATAGTGATATATTTGATATAATAGAAAAAGAATTTGGAAGAACCTTAAGCCCTATTGAGTATGAAATAATAAAAGCTTGGTTAGAAAACAATATAGATAAGACACTAATAAAAGAAGCTATTAAAGAAGCAACAATGAATGGAGTATCCAACTTAAGATATATAGACAAAATTTTATATGAATGGGGTAAATTAGGCCTAAAAAGTGTAGAAGACGTTGAGAAAAATCGTAAAAAAAGACTCACAGCTAAAGAACAAGTTCAAGATGTAGATATGGATATAGTAGATTGGAATTGGTTTGATGAAGACGAATAGAATTATTGATTACTTAAATTTTTTATTTCCAAACCCTGTATGTGAATTGAATTTTACTAAAGACTATGAATGCTTAATAGCCATTGTTTTGAGTGCTCAATCAACTGACAAAAGAGTAAATACCGTAACACCTCAAATATTTACTAAATATAAGACCTTAAAAGACTTAAAAAAGGCCGATATAAAAGATTTAGAAGAAATTATAAGACCAGTAGGTTCTTTTCATAAAAAAGCTTCATTTGTAAAAGAAATAGCCCGTCTTCTTGACGAAGAATATAACGGTTTAGTCCCAACAGAGCGAGAAGAATTAATAAAGTTTCCTGGAGTAGGTCGTAAGACTATAAATGTTTTTTTAAGTGAATTTTATAATATTCCAGCTATTGCCGTTGATACTCACGTTGAAAGAGTCTCTAAAAGATTAGGTCTTGCTAAAGTAGAAGATGACGTTTTAGAAGTAGAAAAAAAACTTCAAAAGAAGTTCCCAAAAAGTATATGGAGTAGAGTTCATCTCCAGTTAGTATTATTTGGCAGATATCATTGTAAAGCTATTAAACCAGAATGTTATAAATGCTCACTAGTTGATATTTGTAAAGAAAAAAAGAAAAATCTCTAAAAGAAATTATTATTATCTACCACTAATAGTAATTTTTTTCTAAAAGCATATGCGCTTACTTAGTCCTTTTATATATAAAAACCGTTATATATGCATCTTGAACACTTATAGACTTTCCACTTCCAGTAGCTCCTGTATTACTAGCAGTAGTTGATACTGTATGCGTGTGGTTAGCTACTTCATTTGTTGAACCTGATAAAGCTGGTATATTATGATAATGATTTAAGCCCATTCCTGGAACATTAGAATTACCTGCACTATAAGTAGAATGATAGCCCTGTCCACCTGTACCAGTTATAATATCTGGAGAATTAGGTACTGGAGTAGCATATCCTCCGTGATATAAATATCCGCCGGAACTTGCGACACCACTACCAGTAGTATTCGATGCATTAGTCGTCACAGTATGTGAATGTTTTCCAGCTCCATTTGTTGAGCCTGACAATGCTGGTATAGTATGATTATGACTTGGTAAATTATCTACTGCTAGAGTAACTGTATCACTTCCACCCATTACTTCAGCTTTAGATGTTGTACCTCTTAATACTTTATCATTTCCATAAGCTTGCCATTCACCACCTAAAGCAGCTTTTACTTGAGCTGTTGTTGACAAAGTAGTACTTATATAAATGCTTCCTACAGGATACATTTGATTTATTATATCTTTCTTTAAATTAGTTAAATTATTATCAAACTTCACACAAGTCCCATCAATGGCGTCTTGGACATTATTAAAACCTAAACTAGAATTATCTTTATAATAAACATTCTTACTATCAATAGTCTCCATCGCTACAGCATAAGCTGTTATACTAGATAGAATTATACCTATTACTATTCCCACTATTATTTTTATATTAGTCTTCATATTTCACCAACCTACCTAAAATATATATCTGTCAAACAGATATTATCTAATTAAATTATATATCTGTATTACAGATAAATCAAGAAATTTTTATCTATAAATGAGATAATTTTTGTGGTGAAATATATATGATAGGTGAAGTACTAAAGGCAATGCGAAAAACAAAAAACTTTAAACAGAGCGATATATCAGAAATGACTAATATACCTCAAAATACAATCTCACAATACGAAACAGGTAAGATACAACCAACATTTGAAATAATTGAAAAAATTGCGAGTAGTTGTGATTACAAAATAATTTTTAAAAATAAAAAAACTAAAGAAGAGTTTAAAACTGAAGAAATAAAAAGAAAAATATAAAAGTGGAATGAAGAAAAATCATTCCACTTAATTTATTGTTCCGGCTCACTACTAGGTGATGGTGAAGTAGTCGCACTAGGTGAAGGACTTACCGAAGTTGTAGGCGACGGTGAAGTACTTGGTGAAGGCGATGTTGTAGGTTTCTGTGTTTCTTCTACCTCTTCCTTTAATTTATACGTTGCTGGGTTACTTTGAATACCACTATAACTCTTATAAGTTGCCACTACTTTATATGTTCCATAAGGTGATGTTGTTTCATAAGTATAACTTGTTTTATCGGTCCAGCCGAGTAGTTTTGAATCTAAATAAACATTATAACCAAAAGTTCCATATGAATCATTTGCTAAAGAACCAGGTGAAACAGCTCCCCAACTAATAGAAACTTTTCTAGTTGTTTGATTATAGCTAGCTTTTAAATTGCTAGGAGCACTTAATTTAACATTACTTGTATCTACTTCCGTAGGTTCATAACCTTTCTTAAAGTATTCAGTTACTGCTGCTTGACCAGGAGCCGCTAACTTAGGTGGATTAGAACCTACGGCTACATTAACTCTAACAACACTAGATGGCATTTTAAATTCTTCTCTATTACTTTCCATAGCGCCACTATTTACTAGAGCTTTAAAGATATAATCTTTTTGAATAGTTGCCGGTACATTATGTAGACAATATTCACTATCAATAACATCATAACCATACCATAGAGCTATAACTGTCTTTGTTGAATAACCAACAACCCACGAATCTCTAATTGCATCCCAAGGTAAGTTTCTAGAATCCATTACTGCTTCATCATAGTTTGTAGTACCTGTCTTACAAGCAATATTTTTAGGCGTACCACCTGTCAAAGCCACATCTTGTAAAACACTAGAAATCATAAAGGCAGTAGCATCAGACATTACTCGTTTCTTATCAGCTTTATGCTCAATTGTCTCTCCTGTTGCTCTAAAGACTATCTTATTAATTGTATAAGGCTCATTGTAATAGCCACCATTAGAAAACGCTGCATAAGCTGCACTCATTTGTAATGGGTTTGTACCTGGATCCCAAGCTCCAATTGAATGAGCTTCGTGTATTCGACCATTTTCTATTTCTGGTTCTATACCTAAACTAGTTACAAATTCAATTATCTTTTTATTATCAACTTGTTGGAAAGCTTTCAATGCTGGAATATTACGAGAGGCTGACAAAGCTCTTCGTAAAGTTATTGTTCCAAAGTATCCACCATCCCAGTTTTTAATAGTACGTCCATTTGAATAAGTATAAGGAGCATCATCAAATAAAGTATAAGTAGACCAGTTGTTATATTCAATACCCGGACCATAATCAAATAAAGGTTTAGCTGTTGAACCAGGCTGTCTCTTAATACCAGCTGCATAATTTGTCTGTAACTTAGCATCGTGATTACGTCCATTACCGATAGCAAGAATCTTTCCCGTTTGTGAATCTAGAACAGATACCCCAGCTTGAACGACATCATTTATCCAATCATAGCTTTCCCCATTCATAACACTGTTAACAGCATCTTGTTTAGAAGTATCTAAGTTTGTATAAACAAGCAAAGCTGTTGTATAAGGATTAGCTTTATACTTGCTTTGTGCTTCCGTAACAACTGTATCAATATAACCCTGATATTTGTGATAACCTTCTACTTGTTTTGGTTCCGCTACTAAAGATTCAACTGGAATAGCGTTAGCAATTTTCTCTTCCTCTTCCGTTATATAACCGTGTCTACGCATTAAGTAAAGAACTGTCTTTCTTCTTTCTTCCGCATTCTTAGGATTAACATTTGGTCGGTAATAGTTTGGTGCTTTAAACATTCCCGCAATAATAGCGGCCTCACTTAAGTTAAGGTCAGTTACACTCTTACCAAAATAAGTTTGACTAGCTTCTTCAACACCATAGATATTTCCACCTAAAGCGTGGTTATTTACATAAAATTCAATTATTTCTTGTTTAGAGTAGTCACTTTCAAGTTTAAAAATAGCTAAGTAAATATCTTCAAACTTTCTAATAATACCAGCAAGTCCTTCATCTACATACTTATCTGTAAAAACATTTTTTACAACTTGCATTGATAAAGTAGAAGCACCACCAGCACCTGAACGTTTTAATATCTGTCCAATAGTCGCTTTTACAAATCTTGGAGCATCAAAACCGTTATGTTGGAAAAATCTAGAGTCTTCAGTAGCAACAATAGCATCTACCAATACTTCAGGTAATTCCTCGTATGAGACTTTTTCTCGATTTTCTTCTCCGACTTTAGCAAATTCATTACCATTTATATCATAAAGTCGACTAACTTCTTTTGTATTTAACTTATTAGCTTCATATTTAGGCTCAGCTTCTGTCTTTATATAAATTAGAAAAGCTCCAAATGCTAGCATACCTAAAATACCAAGCGTTAATATTATAATTAATAAAATATTTAAAAGCTTTTTCTTTTTCTTCTGTTTATTTACTCTCTTTAATATACTAGCAATTCCAATGATTATTCCAATACCGATAGCAGCAACTACTGTTATGGCTAAACCAAAGGCTAAGTAGCAAGTAAGAAGTAAAGCGAAGCTAGCAAAAAATACTGCTAAGCGTATACTATTATCAGCCTTACCTTTAGGCTCAACTCTTTTCTTTATCTCCTTAGTACTATAAGACTTTGTACTAGAATTATTTTTACTCTTTTTTTTCTTCATCTAATTACCTCCAATTAATAAGTCAACGACTTGTAAATAGTCAATTCTAGGTCTATAATTATCACTTAAAATATATGCTTTTTCTTTAAAATAAGCAAGAGGAATTGACTTTCTCTTAGAATTAGCTATGTAAGATAATAAATCTTCGGTCTTTAAAAGATAAGTTTCATTTAATATCGTAAACCTTACAATAACAAAAGCAATTCCGCCGTGATTATAAACATTACTTAAATGTTTTATCTGATGAGGATGAATATTATTTAGATTAAAAGAAGTAGAACTTCTCGTTTCTTTGGCTTCAAAATCAATATATTTACCTTTATAAATACCATTGTAATCAGTAGTTGATGGCACTGTAAAAAATGCTTCTTTAATAACTGCTTTATCTCTAGATGGATAATCTACTTTAGTTATTTTTATAGGTGTAGGCTTTTTATAAATATAAGCTTTATCTATCTCTTGATAGTATTCATTCGATAAATTTATTTCAGCTTCTAAAGTCATTCCTCTATTTCTATAATTAATATTACTATGATTTTTATCAGTTAAATTTTTTCTTTTTGTCCCAGTTGGGTAATTCATCCAATCACCTATCTTCAATTATACTATAAATATTAAATTTTTACCATATAATTTTTCCCATTTAATATATTTATCTCAAATTAGAATAACCGATAACAATTGACAAAAGCAAGTATTAATGTGATAATATTACTCGGAACTTAAACACTTTTAAAAACAAAAAATCTTGTAAACCATTATAAAATGGTTATTTTTTTGTCAAATTTTTA
>CANRQG010000012.1 GCA_947632735.1 uncultured Bacilli bacterium
AACTTACGGAGATTAGGTATATCTCTTTTTTATTATATGCAAGATTTTGCTTGCTGATTAAATTATATAGTATTTTTTGGGTAATTGCAACAATTTTTCAAAAATTTGGTACAAAACACTACTTAGGCTATTCTTTTATACATATAAACAGTTATGTATGGGTCTTGAACATTGATTGCTGTTGGGTTAGTTGAGCCATAGGATGTAGTTTGTGTCTTAGTTGTTGCGATGGGATGAGTGTGGCCACGTCCCCATTCCCAACCTACTTTATCTGCCAAAGTGGAACCATAAAAACCACTTGTTGGGCTGTAACTTCCCCACGTACTAAGTGACCAGGTACCTGCTGGAAAATATGAAGTTCTTGGAACTTCTCCTGGTATTTCTTCTTTAGTTAGTACGTGGGACTTTGTCTCACTGTTTACTTTATCATAATCGTGGGTATGACTTGGAATATTGCTTGCTGTTAAAACAGCGGTCGCTTGACCGCCAGTTTTTTCACTTTCTCCTGTTGAACTTAGTAATGTTCTTCCATTTCCATAAACTTCCCAAGTTCCTCCTAAGGCTTCACCGACTTTTTCATTTGTATCAAGACTTGTACTTATGTAGATACTTCCTATCGGATATGTTTGATTTAACAATTCTTCTTTTAAATTAGAAATGGCATTATCAAATCTTGTGCAAGTTCCATCTATCGCATCTTGCACATTATTATAACCAAGTTCTCTACTATCTTTATAATAAACATCTTTACTATCTATTAAAGTATCAGCAAAGCAATAAGAAATAGAAACTGAAATTACTATGCCTATTGTTAAAAACAAAATATTATTTCTTATATTTTTCATATTCTTTCACTACCTTAGTTTCTTGTTCTTCTACGTGTTTTATTAAAAGATTAACTATATAATTATTTAAACTTCTATTATCAATTAATGCAAACATATCTAATTTTTGCTTATATTCTTTATCAATTCTTATATAAATAATATCTTTCATCTTATCACCAGATTATTATTTATACTCAAATTGAGTATAACAAACTTTTTGAGTATAGTCAATACTCAAAGCCAACCTAATTTGAGTATTATTGATAATCTTATATTGGGTGAAGATTAATGAAAATTAAAGCTAATGATTATAAAGCAAATGAAGTAGTAAAAATAATTAGGGAATGGTCAGAGTTAACACAGAAAGAATTTGGTAAAACTATTCATAGAAGTAGAGATAGTATAAATAACATTGAAAATGGCCGAAATAGAATGTTTTTTAATGACTTTATTGAAATGTGTAAAAAGCATAATATAGATATTATTATAGAAAAAAAATAAAATTCCTTTTTTATTATTGAGTAATTTGATATAATTATCTTAGTCTAGGAGGTAAAAGATATGTTATATGCAGTTATAGCAGTATGTGCTTTAATATTAATATTAGTAATTTTAATTCTTGTTTATCGTAATAAATTCCAATTTTGTGTTATAAAAATTGATGAGGCGCAAGAAGATATAGAAGCATATTTAGAAAATAAAAAAGAATTATTAGAAAAGACTATTCCAATTATAAAAAAAGAATTAAAGAAAAAAGATTTTTTAGAAGAAGTTCCTTATTGTTTAGATAAAGGATATGATGATTTTGAATTACATAATTTTTTAAAAACAGCTTATAATGAACTTTTTAAAACAATTGATGATAATGAGAAACTTCTTAAAAGTGATAAGCTTTTAAAAACAATTGATGAACTTAACGAGAATGAAGAGGATATTATTGGCGCAATTAAGTTTTATAATGATACTGTTGTTGATTATAATAAGTTAGTTTCTTCTTTTCCATCTAGTTTAGTAGCGTTAATTTGTCGCTATAAAAAAGAAGAATTTTATAATAATGAAAAAAGAGAAATCTTTGAAATATTAAATGAAAGATAGGATGCATATGAATTTTATAGAGTATTTAAAGAAAAGAGCCAGTTTACAAAGAAAAAGAATTATTCTTCCAGAGATAATGGATGAAAGAGTTATAAAAGCTGCTGAAATTATTTTAAAGGAAGACTTTTGTGATATTGTTTTGATAGGTAATGCTGATGAAATAGAAAAAGCTAAAGAAATAGCTGATATAAGTAAAGCAACTATAATTGACACAGACAATGAAGATTTAAAAAAGAGATTAGTTTCTTCTTTAGTTTCTCTTCGTAGGGATAAAGGTATGACCGAAGAAATTGCCCAAAAATTGTTAAGGGACGATTATATGTATTATGCTTGTATGTTAGTGAAAGATGGCTTGGCTGACGGAGTTGTTTCTGGTGCGTGCCATTCAACAGCTAATACATTAAGACCTGCTTTACAGATAATAAAGTCTAAAAAAGATGTTCCTTTTGTATCCGCTTTTTTCTTAATGGAAATGGAGAATTGCCAGTACAATAAAGATGGCTTATTTATCTTTGCAGATAGTGGACTAATGCAAAACCCTACTAGTGAGGAACTTGCTTATATAGCTGGAAGTAGTGCTGATAGTTTCTTATTTTTAACTGAAAAAGAACCTAGAGTAGCTCTTTTATCACATTCAACTTTAGGGAGTAGTGAACATAGTGATGTTTCTAAAGTTACGGAAGCGGTTAAGTTAGCTAAGAAAAATTTTCCACAATTTAAGATAGATGGTGAGTTACAAGTTGATGCCGCAATTGTACCAGAGGTTGCGAAGAAAAAAGCACCTAATAGTGAAGTGGCTGGAAAGGCAAATGTCCTAATATTTCCTGATTTAGATGCTGGAAATATTGGTTATAAATTAGTGGAACGTTTAGCAAATGCTAAAGCTTATGGACCAATTTGTCAGGGACTTAGTAAACCAATTAATGACTTATCAAGAGGTTGTAGTGTTTTAGATATAGTAGGTGTTGTTGCAATAACGGCAGTACAAGCTACAATGGAAAACTCCTAATATATAAAAAAGCCTAGTTTCAATACTAGGTTTTTCTATGATAAACTCTACTCTACTTTCCAGTTAATTTCTTTTAAGCCATTTTCTTTTAAGAAAGCGTTAGTTCTAGAAAAGGGCTTACTGCCAAAAAAGCCATTGTAGGCAGAAAATGGTGATGGATGGGCTGATTCAATAATACAATGAATAGGATTTGTAATTAGAGATTTTTTGGCTTTGGCATAACTTCCCCAAAGAATAAAGACAACAGGTGTTGTTTTTTTATTAATAATTTTGATTATTTCGTCAGTAAATGTTTCCCATCCGTGACCTTTATGAGAAGTCGGTGTATGGGCTTCTACTGTTAAAACAGCATTTAAAAGGAGAACACCCTCTTTTGCCCAAGGCTTTAAGGAGTTCTTTTTAGGAAAAGGAATACCTAAGTCAGAATTTAATTCTTTAAAAATATTTTGTAATGATGGTGGTTTTAAAACACTGTTACTTACGGAAAAAGATAGCCCTTCTGCTTGATTTTCACCGTGATAAGGGTCTTGTCCTAAGATAACAACTTTTACATCATCATAATCTGTATAACGAAAAGCGTTAAATATTTCATTTTTTTTAGGATAAATCGTTTTAGTTTGATATTCTTTATTTATAAAATCTAAAAGATTAGTAAAATATTCTTTCTTATATTCTTCTTGTAATAATTTATCCCAACTATTTCCTATCATATTGCCTCCTACTTGTGATAACTTTCATTATTATTTATTTTATAAGCTCTATAGATTTGTTCTAAGAGAAGAAGTCGAAAAAGTTGATGAGGAAAAGTCATTTTAGAAAAGGATAGATGTTTTTTTGCTAACGACTTTATCTCGGGACTAAGTCCATAACTTCCACCTATAATAAAGGTTATGTTACTAGTTTGTAAAAAGATATTTTCAATGGTGGTTGCAAACTCTTTGGAGGTCAGGCTTTCTCCTTCTATTTCTAGGGTAATTATATAATCTTTATTATTAAGATGTTTTTTTATTCTTTCTTTTTCAATAGCTAAAGCTTTACTTTCTTCTACTAGTCCTTCATCTTTTACTTCTATTATTTCAATATTTGTATATTTACTGAGTCTTTTTAGGTATTCATTTAGAGCCTCTTTTAGATAATTTTCTTTAATACTACCTACGGCAATTATTTTAATCATTTTACACCTCTATTAATGGGCTTTCTTCTTGCTGATGAGCAACTAAGACGGTTATATCTTTACTAATATGTTCTTCTTCTAGAGCTTGTAAAGCTAGTTCTTCGGTGTTGTTTTTTTCACTTAAGTGAGCAAGAATTATGTACTTGGTATTATCCCCCACTAAGTCTTTTAGATATTTAGCAGTAGTTCTATTGGATAAATGACCGTGGTCGCTTATGACTCTTTCTTTTAGGAAACGAGGATAAGGACCGTCCATAAGCATCGCTTCGTCGTGGTTACTTTCGATTAAATAAGCATCTTTTCTTAGCATTTTAGCTAGTATTTTTCTATTTATATAACCAGTATCTGTAATGTAGGCAATGCTTTTATTTTTATGAGTTATGATATAGCCTACAGAATAAGGGGCATCGTGGGATGTATGAAGGAGTTCAATAGAGACATCATTTATAGTAAAGGTATCTGTAATAAAGTGACATCTATCTTTAGGGACTTTATCGCTTAGTCCATCATACATTTCTTCGGGAATATAGACATCTAAATTGGTATATTTTAGTAAGGCAGATAGGCCTTTAACGTGGTCGGAATGGTTATGAGTTATTAAAATTCCCGTAAAGGATGGGAAGGAAAGATTTAACTCTTCTAGACTTCTTTTTAGGGCAAGAAAGGAAACGCCCATATCTATAATGAATCTAGTTTCATCACATAATATTAAGGAGCAATTTCCTTTAGAACCACTGGCTATTGTTTTAAGTTTCATTTTAGTAGAAATTCATAGCGTTTTGCGCTACTCCTCCACGATAAGGATAACCATACCATATAGCAAAGTGAACGTGGATGCCAGATGCGGCTCCGGTCATACCCATACCACCAATTACTTGACCTTTTTCTACTTGGTCACCTACTTTAACATAACGACAACCATTACATAAGTGTGCATACATTGAGTAGTAACCATTATGATGGTCAATAGTTATAAACTGACCATTATCTTGTTTTACGCTTGATTGAACAACCGTACCTGCTTGAGCAGCAAAGATATTTGAACCATAACCACAACCAGCAATATCAGTACCATCGTGTAGTACTCCCCAACGCCAACCAAATGGACTAGTAATGTTTGAACAAGTTGCGGGCCAACCCCATTGACCTTTAGTAGGTACTGGAGCTCCATAGCCACCAGAGAAGGTAGTAGGTTTTGTTCCTTTGACGATAATTTCTGTTACTGGCTCTTTTAAAGTTTCAGTAGATATTGGTTGGTAATCAACTGTTTCACCATTTTTCTTTAGAACTCTTTGAGTTACTTTTTCTTCACCTTTTATACCAGCTTGAATTGTTTCGGAATAATCAGTATATTTACTATTATCATATCTTGTTTCAGTTGTAAAATTCTTCTCTTGGCGTAAGACAACATAGTCATCTTCTATGACATTAAATTGCGGCTTAATAATACCTATATTTACTTCTTGTCCAGGAGAAAGCAAACTATTTTCATCGGTAAAGTTTGTATTCGCAATTAAAAATTCTTCGGTTGATAATTTGTTATTGGATGAAACAGTGGCGATGGTATCACCTTTTTGGACAATATAGGTAGCTTGTTTTTCAGTTGTACCAAACAAGAGATATTTAGTTATATCTTCTTCTGTTTGAAAAATTGTTTTATCAATAGGAATATTTTGTTTTTTAATAGTTATTTTATTTTCAATGTAGATGTTTTTAACAATACTACCAGTATCTTCTATTTCTTCTTGAGTATCATTAGCATATGCTTCATATAAAGATTCAGGAATAAATAGTTTTACAGTTTTTTCGATAGCATCTTCAAACATTTTTTTATCAAGACAATAGATAATTTTAGTTGTGCCTTTAACTGTTTTACCGTTAGTATCTATTGTATCTACACCTTTTATTTTAATCATATAACCACTTATAGTAAAAGGTGATATATCTTTAATTTCGTCATAGATTTCTTCTACTGTTTTTATGTTTTTAGAATAAGTTATTTCTTTTACTATATCTAGTTCTTCTGGTAGGTAAACTTTAGATACTTTATATTTATCTTTTATTTCTTGCTGCTTCTTATCAATATAGTCTTCTAGTTGTTTTTTAGAACTTATTAGACCTAAAGATTTACCTTTTAAGTAAACGTGATAAACAGTATTAGGGGTAAGTGATATTTTTGAAAAACCTACTGTTAGAAATACTGTTCCTAGTAAAAAAAAGGGTATAAATAATTTTAATCTTTTCATTCTTTTGCCTCCATATTACTATGCTCTTTACGTAGATTTAAGAAAGTTGAGGTATTTTTCTTAAATAATAGTTCAATTGTTGCTGTTGGTCCATTACGATGTTTTCCGATAATTAGTTCACTGATACTGTTATTGTCTTCACTACGAGCTTCTTTGTTGTAATAATCATCTCGGTAAAGGAAGGCAACAATGTCAGCATCTTGTTCAATAGAGCCTGATTCACGTAAATCGCTCATCAATGGACGTTTATCTTCACGAGCTTCAACACTACGAGATAATTGAGATAAGGCAATTACGGGAACATTTAGTTCCATCGCAAGTGTTTTTAGGCTACGAGAGATATCAGATACTTCTTGCTGGCGATTAGCTCCATAATTTTTACCACCAGAGATTAGTTGCAGATAATCGATTACTATTAGACTTAAGCCCTGTTCACTACTAGCAAGACGACGACATTTAGCACGTATTTCGCCAATAGTTATACCAGGTGTATCATCGATTACCATATTAGTAGTGGATAGACGACTAGCGGCTTCATTTATTCTTTTCCAATCAGTATTTAAGAGATTACCAGTACGTAATTTAAAGCCTTCTATTTGACCAAGAGAGGAAAGGATTCGCATCGCTAACTGTTCAGCACTCATTTCTAGGTTAAAAACAGCTACTGATTTTTCTTGTTGCATCGCAACGTGGGTTGCTAAATTGAGAGCAAAAGCTGTTTTTCCCATAGCAGGACGAGCCGCGATAATGATAAATTCATTTTCGTGGAGACCAGTTGTTAACTTGTCAAAGTCATACCAACCAGTTGCTAAACCGGTAATTTCTCCTTTATTTTCAGATAATCTTTCTAAGTCATTTTGCGTTTTATTAAGAACATCTTTTATAGTTCGAAACTCACTAGCTTTGCGATTTTTAACGATACTTAAAATTTTCTTTTCAGAATTATCTAGTATTTCATTAACTGTTTCATCAGTACTATAACCAGATGTTGCGATTTCGGTTGCGGTTTCTATTAAATTTCTTAATAAAGCTGCCTCTTCAACGGTTTTGATATAGTAATCAATATTACTAGCCGTAGGAACAAAATTAACTATTTCTGATAGATATTCTACTCCACCTATAGCATTAAGCTCATTTTTCTTTTTTAAATAACTAGTTATAGTAGTTAAATCTATAGGTGTTTTTTCTTCCATTAAGGATGTCATAGCGGCGAATATCTTACCATTTTTTTCATTATAAAAAGTAGCAGGTGTCAAACTTTCAGTAGCTTTTTGTAAGGCATATTGAGAAAGAAAACAAGCACCAAGTACAGATTGTTCCGCTTCTAAATTGTTAGGTAATGTTCTTACTGGCATACTAGCACTTCCTTTAAGACTATTTTATTAAATGAACTTTTATGGTTCCTACTACATTAGGATATAAATTGATATTTACATTATGAAAACCCAAAGATGATAATGATGATGGTATTTCAATAGTATTTTTTTCAACTTTATAGCCAAGGTTTGCTAAAGCTTCTTTTATTTGTTTAACACTAATACTACCAAAAACTTTATCAGAAGCTCCAGTTTTTACTTTAAACTCTAAGACTACTTTAGAAAGCTTTTCTTGTAGTTCTAAGGCTTCTTTATGTCTAATCTCATCAGCGGCTTCTTTTTTAGCTTTTTCTTTAGCTAATTTAGTTAGATTTTCTTTGGTCTTTAAAACAGCATAGCCATTTTTTATTAAAAAGTTTTCAGCATAACCATCTTTTACGTTTTTTATGTCCCCTTTTCTTCCCTGATTTTTTAAATCTTTTATAAAAATAACTTCCATTTACTCACCTCTATCTTTTAGGCATTTTTTTAGTTCTTGTTCTACTTTACTTATGGTTGTTTTTTCAAATTGACAAGCACCATTATAATTATCTCCTCCGCCACCTAGCTTTTCTAAGATTTCACTTATATCGTAGTTACCTAGACTTCTCGCACTAATTCCTATTGTATCTTTACCTATTTTACCAATGACAAAAGAGGCTTCAATATTATTGAAAAAAAGTAATGTATCAGCTATTTTAGCCAAGTCTTCACGACGATAAATAGTATATGGTGTTGCTTTCGTAAAAGCAATTTTTCCATCAATAGTTTCAATATTTGCGAGTAATTTTTGACGTTCAGTATATTCAGCTAATTCTTGTTTTAAAAGATATTGAACTTTTTTGGCACTGCCACCTAAACTAGCTAAGTAATAGGCTGAATAATAAGTTTCAGGTTTAGTTTTTAAAGTAAAATTATTAGTATCTAAAACAATACCCGCTAACAAAATAGTAGCATAGTATGATTCAATATCGACATCATAGTACTCGATTAATTGAGTAATCATCTCACAAACACTTGAGGAATTAGTATCAATTATTAATAAAGCATCTTTTATGGTCGTTGGGCCTGTTTCGTGATGGTCTATAATTACTTTATTTTCTATTTTAGATAAAACTTCTTTATTTTGAACTAAGTCTTCTTTATTAGTATCTAAAACGATAAGAAGATTTTTTCTATCTCTAGGTGCTAAATACGCATCTATTTCTTCACTTTTAATAATATCAATGCAACCTTCTAGTTCTCTAAGTACTTTTTCAACACCTAGTTCGTGGTTTTTATCATCTATTATTAGGTAACATTTCTTATGACGACGTTTTAATATCATATACATACCAATTGAGCTACCTAAGGCATCTAAATCTAAGTCTTTATGAGCCATTAAAAAGATAGTTTTGGCATAACGAATTTTTCTTGTTAACTTTTTACGTTCAGCAATTATCCCCATTTAGTCCTCCTTTAAAGTACATAATTATTATATAATAAATAATAGTATTTGTCTAATAAAAGAAAAACTATCTGAAAAGATAGTTTTTACTTAGCATATGGTAAAAGGGCTAAGGCACGAGCTCTTTTAATTTCTTTAGAAATATGTCTTTGATGTAGAGCACAGTTACCAGTTATTCTTCTTGGAACAATTTTGCCTTTTTCATTTATATATCTTTTTAATGTTTCTGGGTCTTTGTAATCAACAGTTTTTCCAGCACACATCATACATATTTTTTTCTTTCTACGATTAAATTCTGCCACTTTGTATCCTCCTTATTAAAATGGTAATTCATCATCACTAATTTCAATACTAGCTCCAAAATCGGCAAAAGGATTACTACCAACATCAGTTCCTGTTTCTTCTTTAGCATCAGAAAAATCATAAGGTGTTGGCTCGGAGTTAGTTTCAGCTTTATTAGTAGATGGCTGAGAATTATTATTTGATGCGTTTTTTGAGCCTAAAAATTCGACATTGTCCGCAACCACTTCAGTAACATAACGCTTTTGACCATCTTGAGTATCATAACTTCTTGTTTGAAGACGACCATCAATTGCGACTTGACTACCTTGTGATAAATAATTCTTAACATTTTCTGCTTGTTTTCTCCAAACAACGATATTAATAAAGTCAGCTTCCCTTTCTCCCTGTTGATTAGAAAAATTTCTATTTACAGCAAGAGAAAAAGTCGCTACCGGAATGTTGCTGCCAGTATATCTTAATTCTGGGTCTCTTGTTAATCTTCCTATTAAAAAAACTTTATTCATAATATACCTCTTATTTTTCTTCTACTCGAACAACTAAATGACGAAGTAGATTTTCATTAATTCTAACAACACGGTCAAATTCTTGAATAGCTTCAATTGGAGCTTCTACTACATATAGATAGTAATAACCTGTTTGAAACTTATTAATTTCATAAGCTAATTCTCTTTGACCTAGTGCTTTTTCTTCAATGATAGTAGCTTTTTTATCAGTTAAAACCTTTTTCATATCATCAGCTATTTTTTTAATTTGTGCTTCTTCAATATCAGGCTTAACGATAAAAGTTATTTCATATTTATTCATTCTTAGCACCTCCTTTTGGACATATGGCTATCAAAGATAGCAAGGAGTATTAAAATACTCGATAGTATTATAGCAAACAAAGGCTAATTTGTAAATTATTTTTTTAAGAAAGAATTAGACATTAAAGCGGAAGTAACAAATGTCGCCATCTTGCATTAAATAATCTTTTCCTTCTAAACGAGCACGGCCGGCTTCTTTTACTTTTAATTCGCTTCCATATTTTATTAAGTCTTCATAAGACATAACTTCAGCTCTAATAAAGCCTTTAGCAAAGTCAGTATGAATTATTCCAGCACATTCTTTAGCGTTCATACCCTTTTTAAAAGTCCAAGCACGAACTTCATCTTTTCCAGTTGTAAAGAAGGTTCTTAAACCTAGTATTTCATAAGTAGCTTTAATTAATCTATCTAAACCAGACCCATCTAAAGAAAGGGCTTCTAGCATTTCTTCTTTATCAGATTCATCTAATTCACTTAGTTCTTCTTCTACTTTAGCACAAAGACTTACGACTTTGGCATTTTCTTTAGAAGCATAATCTTTTACTTGTTTCACGAAGTCATTATCACTTTGACCTAATTCAGACTCTTTAATATTAGCTAGATAAATAATGGGCTTTAGAGTTAAGAAACTATAGGCTTTTATAATCTTTTGTTCTTCTTCAGATAAACCAATTTGACGAAGTGGTGTATTTTCTTCTAAAGCTTTTTTACATTTTTCAAGTACTTCTACTTCTAAAATATCATCTTTATTTTTAGTGGTACGAGCTTTTTTAGCGACTTTTTCTAATCTATTATTAATAATCTCTAAGTCCGCAATTGATAGTTCTAGATTAATTGTTTCAATATCTCTTATAGGATTAATATTTCCCTCTACGTGAATGATTTTTCCATCATCAAAGCATCTTACTACTTCAACAATAGCGTCTACTTCTCTAATATGAGATAAGAATTTATTACCTAAGCCTTCACCATTACTGGCACCTTTTACTAAACCAGCTATATCGGTAAATTCATAAGCTGTTGGAATAAAGCGATGAGGATTATACATACTTTTTAGTTTGTCCATTCGCTCATCAGGGACAGTTACAACACCAACATTGGGCTCAATAGTTGCGAAAGGATAATTTTCAGCTAAAATTTTTTGATTAGTTATAGCATTAAAAAGAGTTGATTTTCCAACATTAGGAAGACCAACGATACCAGCTTTTAGACTCATAATATTACCTCTTTTCTAAGACAATTTTTTTCCATTTATATATATTATAGTTTTTTTCCCAAAAAGGCAAGAAAAACCAGGAAGTTAAATTGTTGGATAAACTCCTGGTCCTATTGGCAGACCAATTATATACCAACCTACTATTAATAATATCCAAGTTAGAGATATTAGTAAAAAGTAAGGGCTTATTAATTTTAATGTTTTTCTTATCGTATATGGTCTTTCTTTATGAAGATTATATATATTTAGGTAGCCAATAAAAATAACAAAAGACGCTAATAAAGGAGTAAAGCCTTTAGTCATAGAATCTCCTGCGCGCATCACTATTTGAGCAAATTGAGGAGAAATGTTTGATTGCATAAACATAGGCACAACGACAGGCGCAAAGATATACCATTTATTAGCTGTACTTGTTAAGAAAAAATTAGAAAGCGCAATTAAAAGTAAAGCTAATAGTATTAAAGGAATACCAGTTATATCAATATAATTTAAAAGATTAGCACACCAAGCAGTTATTACTACGCCAATGTTACTTCTTCTAAAGACAGCAATAAATTGAGATACAACAAACATTAAAATGAAGATACTTCCTAATTTAGAGAATTTTTTACTAGATTTTTCAATTAATTCTTTATCATTTTTAATTGATTTACTACCTAAGCCATAAGCAATTCCTGATGCGATAAAGAAAATGGAAACTAAGTAAGAAAAACCATCTTGAAAATAAGAATTAGCTCCAAACAACTGATTTACGTAAGTATCTTCGGTCATATCTAAAAGCATTCCAGAATAAGGTAAGTTTGGTATTAAAGAATAAATAAAGATAAGAAGAACAACAATAGATGCGATTAAAGCAAAGCGAAGACCTCTTTTTTCATTTTTTTCTTTTTCGATTTGTTGCTGCTCTATCAAGTCAGTATCAATAATACTATATTGTTCAGTACGAGAAAAGCCATCATCTTTTTTGTACTTACCGATTTTTGGAGCAATTATTTTTTCAATGATTATCGTTCCTACTATTGAAAGAATTATCGAAGCAACAATGATAAATATTAAGTTAGAACTCAAAGCAATATGCATATTTTCATCGATTAAAAAGGCTGCATTTTGAGTATAGTTCATTAAAGAAACTTCCATAGAACCAACGAATAAAGAAACACCATAACTAAAAGCAACGCCACAAAAAGCAGTTGTGATTCCTAAGATAGGGTTACGTCCATTTATAAAATAGATTAAGGCCGCTAATGGTATTAAAATAGCATAACCTACTTCATTGATAAGAGAAGAAGTTGTCGCAATAAATAGAACAATAAAAGTTAAAGTCATTTTAGGTATTTTACTTAAATGTCTTCTAGTAAGAGTCTCAATAAAGCCTAAACCTTCAGCTATTGTTATACCTAATAAAGATATTAGTAGTGTTCCAAGTGGGGCAAAACTTAAAAAGTTTTTAGTAGCATTACTAATTATAAATTTTAAGCCATCAAAACTTAAAAGATTTTCTACCGCAACTAAGGTTGGCTCTAAATCTTTAGCATTTTCATTAATAGTATTATAAGTAGCTTGCATTTCAAAAGCAGATAAAATACCACTTAGAAAAATAACAAAGACAGTTAAAAATAAAAAAACTGTTATAGGATGAAAATAAAATTTTTTGAGTTTTAATTTTCGATGTTCTTTCATAGAGACTCCTTTCTAATCAATTATTTTTTTTAATTTCTTATTAAATTCTATTCGAGGAAGAAGAATAGTTCTACCACAATGAAGACATTTTATTTTGATATCAGCTCCAAGGCGAACTATTTCCCATTCATTAGTGCCACAGGGATGCTGTTTTTTCATTATTACTTTAGTTCCTAATTGATAATTATTTTTTTCCATTATGCACCTCTATTTGAGGATAAGGTATTTTGATATTTTCCTTATCAAAAGCTATTTTAACTTCTCTTTTTAATTTTCTTTCAACAACAAATTGTTGCATTGGCTCTACTTCAACAGCTATTCTATAGATAACAGCACTATCATCAAGACTATCTATTCCTAATATTTGATAAGAACCTGTTACTTCTTTAATAGTTCCTTCTAATTTTGCAAAAAGTTTATTTAAAACGTCTTCTACTTCTTTAGGAGAATGGTCATAAGAAACAGCTATATCAATAACAGCTAGAGAATTATTTAGACTATAATTAATAATATTATCCATATTACGATTAGATATTATTTTTACAGCCCCTTTATAGTTTTTTATCTTTGTCGTTTTTAACCCTACTTCAATAACTTCACCCATAAAGTCATCTATTTCAATAGTATCCCCTACTTCGTATTTACCTTCAGTTATAATAAATATTCCAGCAATAATATCTTTAGCTAAATCTTGAAAAGCTAAACCAAGAATAGCTGTTCCAATACCTAAGCCAGCTAAAATAGATTTAACATTTACGCCATATAAAGAAAGAATAGCTAAGATAATTAATATAGCAATGATATATTTAGAAATATTTAAAGTAATACTTTTAATTGTTTTTACTTTCTGATTTTTTTCTTTAGTAAGATGCTTTTCATTAAATATTTTTGATTTATTAACAAAATGACTAATTATTGTATAAACGATTAAACCTATTATGATATAGACTAAGGCAATTAAAATATTTTTAATATTTATACTTAGACTAAAGATTTTTAACATATTTTTCTCCTATTATTAGTTTTTACTTTGTAAAGACATTATTTCTAGTAAACGATTTAAGTCACTATTATTAACAAAACTTATTTCAATTTTATTAGTCTTTATTTTTACTTTAGTACCAAGCTTTTCACAAAGCTCTTCTTCTAAATATTTATATTCATTAGTTCTATTACTAGTTATTTTATGAGTTCTTACAAACTTTTCTTTAGATGTGGTTAAGTCTTCTAGATTACGAACACTTAAGCCTTCTTTTATTACTCTTGCGGCTAAAGCTTTTTGTTGATTAACATCATCTAATTTACTTAAGACACGAGCGTGGCCCATAGATATTTCTTTTAAAGCTACTTCTTGTTGTATTTCTTTTGGCAAAGTAAGTATGCCTAACATATTGGTTATATGACTACGACTTTTACCTAATCTTTTAGCAAGCTCTTCTTGCGTTAAGGCCAAGGTTTCTTGAAGTTTTTTATAAGCCGTTGCTTCTTCGATAGCATTTAAGTCTTCTCTTTGAAGATTCTCAAGTAAAGCTATTTCCATCATTTCAGTATCATTAAAGTCTTTGATAATCGCTGGTATTTCTTCTAACCCAGCTAGAGCGGATGCTTTAACACGACGTTCACCAGCAATTATTTCATAGCCTTTAATGCTTTTCTTCGCAATAATTGGTTGAAAAACACCGTGCTCTTTAATGGATGCGGCTAACTCTTCTAAAGCTTTAGGGTCAAAATTCTTACGTGGTTGGTACGGATTAGAACGAAGTTCACTTATTTTTAAAAAGACAATACCATCTTTAGGAGTTTCATTAATTATTTTTTCTTCAACTCGACTATAATCTAATACTTCGTTATTAAATAACTCTTCAAGTCCACGACCTAAAGCTCTTCTTTTAGGAATATTATTGTTCGTTTCCATTACGAGAAATCACTTCCTTTGCTAGATTAATGTAAGCTTCAGAACCCCTACTTTTAGGGTCATAAGCGATTATAGGTTCACCGTGTGATGGAGCTTCAGTTAATCTTACTAATCTTGGAATAATAGTATTGTACACTTTTTCTTTAAAGAATTTGCGTATATCGTCTACTACCTCGAAGCCTAAGTTTGTTCTAGAGTCAAGCATTGTCAATAAAACACCTTCTATGTCGAGCGTCGGATTCAAATTCTTTTGCGCTAGCATAATTGTTTTTAATAATTGAGTTATGCCCTCTAAAGCAAAAAATTCGCATTGAACAGGAATGATTACTGAATTAGCGGCCGTTAAGGCATTAGTAGTGATTAAGCCTAAAGATGGAGGACAATCAATTATAATATAGTCAAAACTATCTTTAATATCTACAAGATGATTCTTTAGTTGCTCCCCCTTATTAAAGTTATTTTCTTGACGACTTTTCTCAACTAATTCAATATCTAAACCAGCTAAGTTAATTGTTGCGGGCAAGACATAAAGATTTTTATACTTAGTTTTAACCATTGCTTCAGAGATATTACATTCACCTATTAAAACATCATAGATACTTCTTTCAATATCACCTTTATTAATGCCAACACCGGTTGTTGTGTTACCTTGAGGGTCTAAGTCTATAAGTAAAACTTTTTTATTTAAAACAGCTAAGCTTGCTGATAAATTTATACTAGTAGTAGTTTTTCCTACGCCACCTTTTTGATTAACTAACGCTATTACTTTTCCCATATCATCACCTGTTTTCTATTAATGTATCAATAAAATAACATATGCCATTTTAGAATATTATAAAGGTATATGTCATTTTTAAATTATATCATTTATTAAAGATTTTTTAAACACTATTTAGTTTAATTTTCTTAATAGATATAATTACACAAGTATAAACTACTTTTTTCTTTACTAAATATATTGTATCAAAAATTGTCGCCTTTTGAAATGCTTTTTATAAACAAATTTTCTTATTTTTTTAAGGCTTTTTCTTAAGATGAAAAAAGAGGTTAATTTTCCTCTTTATCTTTAGTTATTTTTACTATCATTTGATATGATGTATCAAAGTTCATTTCATCAAAAGTGATGTTTAGTCCTCTTTTATTTAATTCAGAGATTAAATCTTTTAATTTATTTTTACCTTCTTCTAAAGTAAGTGGCTCATTATTTTTCATATCGTCAGTTACACTTTTTACAGAAGTAAGAGGTGATGTTTCTGAATTAATAGTTGGGATTACTGTAGGTATATCAACAGCTTTTAAATCAGGTGTTTGGAAATAGTCTTCAGATTTTTCTTCTTGAGATGAATCGGTTTTTACTATTTTTTCAGCTGGAGTTATAAAGTTATTATTAGTTTCGGTTTCTTTACCCATTGTATTTAAGTTGAGCATATTATCTAAGTCGGCTGCGCCTTCTGGGTTAGCATTTATATCAATAGAATTTTCTTTAATGGCATCAACATCGATAGGTTGAACAGGTGAAGCAGGAACAGCGCCCTCATCAGTTTCATCATCTTCTTCGTCTTCTATTTCACCATAGTTAATAAATTTAGGAACACCAGCGGGCATTTCTTCGCCATCAGGTGGAGCGATAGTTACTTTACCATAATTAGATGTATCTTCTGGTAATTCAGCAGTTGGGACTAATGGTGAAGTATTAACAAAATCATTAATAGAAGCCGTTGATTCTGTATCTTTTGTTGGTTCTTCTTTAGGATATAATTTTTTAATTTCATCTTCTAATTGTCTAACACTCATCTTATTATCAATTATTTCTTTTAACATTTCTTTTTGCTTTTCACTATCAGGGATATTTAAAAGGCTACGAGCGTGACGTTCAGAGATTTGTTCTTTTAATAAAGCATCTTGCAACTCATCGGGTAAAGATAATAGTCTAATCTTATTCGCAACAGCTGATTGACTTTTTCCCATTGTTTTTGCTAGCTCCTCTTGTGTCATTTCATCTATTTCTAAGATTTTTTGATAAGTTCTTGCTTCTTCAATAGGATTTAAATTCTTACGTTGCAAATTCTCTAGTAGGGCTACTTTAGAGCTCTCTTTATCATCTAAGTCTCTTATAATCGCAGGTATTTTAGTTAAGCCAGCTAGAGCTGATGCTTTATAACGTCTTTCTCCAGCAATTATTTCATACTTACCATTAACATTTCTAACAATTATTGGCTGAATAACACCGTGTTCTTTAATAGAGACAGCTAGTTCTTTTAAAGCTTTTTCATCAAACACTTCTCGTGGTTGGAACCGATTTGGAATTATATCATCTAAGTGTAATAATACAACTTCATCTTTCTTGTTATCCATAGTACTTCCCCTCTATTCTTTTTAACTATAGTGTTATTATATAGTATTTTTTTACTTCTTTCAATAGATATCTTACTTATTTGTCATTACAACAAGACTTCTAGTACTATTTTCTTTAGGTAATTTAAATTCAATTATTTGTAAAATTTTATATTTCTTAGGTAAATTTTCTTTAGAAAGGTCACCTTTCATTGCGACCATAAGCCCATCTTTTTTAACTAAAGGCATAGTATAAGTTACAAGTTTATCAAAGTTGGCAACAGCACGAGCGGTTACTAAATCATATTTAGTTTTATGAAACTCTCCTCGTTCGTGAAGAGCTCTTATTTTCTTTAAGTCAAGTTTTTTAATGATATCATTTAAGTAGATAACTCTTTTTTCTAAAGCATCTAAAAGAGTTATATCGATATTTGGAAAAACGATTTTTAAGACGATACCTGGAAAGCCCGCTCCAGTTCCCACATCACATAGAGTTTTTATTTTAGTTAAATCAACAGCTTTTACTAAAGTTAAGCTATCATAGAAATGTTTAAGGTAGACATCTTCTTTCTTAGTAATAGTTGTTAAATTTATTTTGTTATTCCAGGTAATTAGTAGTTGATAGAATTTATCTAGTTTAGCTAATTGCTCTTCTGTTAGGGTTATATTTAGTTTAGAAAGTTCTTCTATAAATTCTTCTCTAGTCATTTTTATACCTTCTTAAATAGACCATTAGTATTGATATGTCAGCTGGGTTAACACCACTAATACGAGATGCTTGCCCTATAGTTGTTGGTCTTATTTCCATTAATTTTTGGCGAGCTTCACTGGCTAAGTTAGGAATGTTTTCATAAGAGATGTTTTTAGGTATTTGTTTTTCTTCTAACTCAAGCATTTTTGATGCTTCTTTCATTGCTTTTTTGATATAACCCTCATACTTAGTATTTATTTCTACTTGTTCTTTTATGTCTTCAGTAAAGGGAAGAGAAATAAATTCTTCTAAGTTATTTATTGTTATTTCTGGTCTTTTTAGTAATTCATATAGGGATATACCATCTTTTAGGCTTTGAGAATTTATCTTAATTAAATAGTCATTTACTTCTTTTTTAGGAGTAATACGAGTTTCTTTTAAAAGATTAAATAGTTTTTTAACCTGTTCTTTTTTAGTTTGAAATAATTGATACTTTTCAGGAGAGATTAGTCCTACTTGGTAACCATAATCAGTTAAACGAAAATTAGCATTATCATTACGAAGTAAAAGACGATATTCAGCTCGGGATGTTAATAAACGATAAGGGTCTTTAACTCCTTTAGTAACTAAGTCATCTATTAAAACACCAATATAAGATTCATTTCTTTTTAAAATTAAAGGCTCTTTTCCTTCTAATTTTAAAGAAGCATTTATTCCCGCAATTAAGCCTTGTCCAGCGGCTTCTTCGTAGCCACTTGTTCCATTAATTTGCCCAGCGGTATAGAGATTTTTTATTAATTTAGTTTCAAGAGTGCGCTCTAGTTGGGTGGAGTCTATCGCATCATATTCAATAGCATAAGCATATTTTAAAATTTCAGCGTGTTCTAGTCCTTCTAGAGAATGGACCATTTCTTCTTGCACATAGTGAGGCATACTGGTAGAAAAGCCCTGGAGATAGATATCATCATAATAAAGGCTTTCTGGTTCTAAGAAAAGTTGGTGGCGCTCTTTATCAGAAAAACGAACAACTTTATCTTCAATAGAGGGACAATATCTAGGACCTATTCCCTCAACATAGCCACCATACATACTAGATTCTTTTAAATGGTCTTTTATTATTTGATGGGTTTTTTGATTCGTATAAATTAAATGACAAGGTACTTGATTAGCAATATCATAGTAAATTTTATTATCAAAGGAAAAGCTTAAATGAGCTTTATCCCCTGGTTCAAGAGATGTTTTAGAAAAGTCTATAGAAGACTTTTTTAGACGTGGTGGCGTACCAGTTTTTAGCCGTAAGATTTTGAAACCTAAGTCTTTTAAATGGTTACTTAAAAATTTACTGTCTTCTTCACCGTGAGGTCCTCCGGGAGTTTTATTAGCGCCTGTTAAAATCATAGCCCGAAGATAAGTACCCGTTGTTAAGATGACAGCAGAAGAAGAGATTTTAGTTTTATCAGCTAATTCAACACCAGTTACAGTTTTATCTTTTAGAAGAAGATTTTCAACCATTCCTTCTTTGATGTCAAGATATTCTTCTTGTTCTAATGTTTTTAGCATTTCTTTAGGATAAGTAATTTTATCAGCTTGGATTCTTAGGGCTCTTACCGCAGGTCCTTTTTTAGTGTTAAGCATTTTTACTTGAAGAGCACTTTTATCAGCATTTCGACCCATTTCGCCACCTAAAGCATCTATTTCTCTTACTACTATTCCTTTAGCTGGTCCACCAATTGAGGGGTTACAAGGCATATCGGCAATATTTTTTTTGTTGGCAGTTATTAAAAGTGTATGATGGTTTTTTCTAGCACAAGCAAGAGCGGCTTCACAACCAGCGTGACCACCACCTACTACTATTATTTCATAATTCATTATGTCACTTCCCTTTTATTTTCCTACACAGAAGTTAGCAAAAAGATTATCTATCACTTCATCACTATAAGTAATTCCTATTATTTCGCCTAGGTTATCAAAACATTCTTTTAAATCTATTTCTATCATATCAATAGGATTATTTTCTAAGAGAGATTTTTGAGCATCTAATAAATTTTGATAAGCTTTTTTAGCTAAAGTAATTTGTCTAGTATTTGAAAGATAGGTATAATCTTTAGATTTAATTTTTTCTAAGTTAAAAAGTTCTTTTATTTTAGCTTTTAAAGGTTCAATGCCTTTAGTATTTAAAGTAGTTGTTTCTATTACATTATCTAGATTTTTTAATACTAACTTTTTAGGTAAATCACTTTTATTTAAAACAATAATTCTTGGTTTAGACTTAGTTTTTTCAAGGATTTCTTCATCTTCTTTAGTAAGAGGTTCACTACTATTTAAAACAACTATTACTAAGTCAGCTTCATTAATCATTTGGAAAGATTTAGTAACGCCAAGCTTTTCTACTAAGTCATTTGTATTTCTTATCCCAGCAGTATCTATCATATTAAGAAGTAGTCCATCAAGATATATTTCGCCTTCTACTATATCTCTAGTTGTACCGGCAATGTCTGTAACTATCGCTTTTTCTTCTTCAAGAAGTCTATTTAAAATACTGCTTTTTCCAACATTAGGCTTACCTACTATAACTGTTTTAATACCATTTTTTATATGAGATGAGCTAACGGATAAATCAATTAATTCTTTAAGGTCTTGTTGCATTTTAGCTAGTTCTTGTTTTAGTTTTTCAATAGTTACTACTTCTATATCGTAATATTCAGGATAATCAATATTTACTTCAATAGAAGATAAAAGATTTTTCAAATTAGTACGAAAGTTTTCTATTAAGGCAGAGATGTTGCCTTTTAAACCAGATATTCCTAGTTGGTGAGCTTCTTCACTTTTACTTTCTATTATATCCATTACTGCTTCACTTTCTACTAAGTCAATACGGCCATTTAAAAAAGCTCTTTTAGTAAATTCTCCAGGTTCAGCTAGACGAGCTCCATTTTTAAGACATAGTTCTAAGGTCTTATTTGTAGCGATTATTCCACCGTGACAGTTTATTTCAACGACATCTTGGGTGGTGAAGGTTTTAGGTGACTTCATTACAGATACTAAAACTTCGTCAATTATTTCGTCATTATCATAGATATGACCATATGAGATGGTATGAGATTTTACTTTGGTTAAATCTTTTTCTTTGAACATCTTATTAACAATGGAAATAGCGTCTTCGCCACTTAGTCTTACAATGGATATAGCCCCTACTCCAAGTGCGGTTGAGACCGCGACTATTGTATCATTCATAGTGGACCTCCTTTTTTTCTTTTTGTATTATAGCATAGGTAGGAAAATTTTTGTAGATTTTTAGAAGAAAAAAGAAGAGTTTTAAGGCTCTTCACTATTTTTAGCTGACTCTTTTATACATATAGACGGTTATGTAGGGTTGAAGGTTATTATGTTCTTTACTGCCACCGGTTGTTTGGTTGGTGGCGGTTGTTGTTTCAGCTTTTAGGGTGTAAGTTCTAGGTCCATATGTATAGCTAGAAGTTTCTAGATAAATACTTTCATTTGGACCAAAATCGCCTCTTTGAAGACCTATTGCTTTAGCTTCTGGGGCTTCAAATCCTACTTGGTGGGTATGTGCATTTTGAATATGCGTATGACTTGGCATTTCGTCTATTATTAAGGTATGGGAATATTCTCCACCCGTTTCTTCTGCTTTAAATGTCTTACTTGTTTTGCCATCATTACCTGTTCCGATTCCGACTAAGGTTCTTCCAGCTCCATATGATTCCCAAGTTCCACCTAGGGCCTCTCCTACTTTTTCTTTGGTATCAAGACTTGTGCTTATGTATATACTTCCTACTGGATACATTTCATTTATTATTTCTTTTTTCAAATTAGTTAAGTTATTATCAAATTTAGTGCAAGTTCCATCTATCGCATCCTGCACATTATCGGCCAGTAAATTTGAATTATCTTTGTAGTAGACGTTTTTACTATCAATTAAAGTTTCTGCTAGGCAATATGACAAAGTTGTTGATAAAGTAATACCTATTATTAAAGCAATTATTATTTTGATATTTGTTTTCATTTTCCACCAACTTTTCTTGCACATTCTTATTTTTTATTAATAATAATTATACCCCCCCCCGGATGGGTATTGTCAAGAAAAGTTTTCCACTTGAAAATTTTTGCACAATAGAAAAAAACAACCTTTTACAGTTGATTTTAATATTATATTTTTATTTTACTCTCTTATACATATAGACAACAGTATATGGTTGAAGATTATTATGTTCCTTACTACCACCTGTGTTTTGGTTGGTAGCGGTTGTTGAAGTTGTGTTTCCTATTTTATTAATACCAATTTTTTCAGTTACTGTAGTAGTATTTGCTTTGTGCCATACTGTTGCGTTCCAGTCAAATATCCAAGAATCTGTTGTTATCTCATTCCATTGGTCCCAGCCATATGTATAGGCTACAGGAATATGGGAATGTGGATTTTGAATATGCGTATGACTTGGCATTTCATCTACTGTTAGTTTATGAGTACTTTCTCCTCCTGTTTCATTTATCTTAAATTCTTTATCTGATGTTCCGGTTCCGACTAAGGTTCTTCCAGCTCCGTAACTTTCCCAAGTTCCACCTAGAGCCTCTCCTACTTTTTCTTTGGTATCAAGACTTGTGCTTATGTAGATACTTCCTACTGGATACATTTCATTTATTATTTCTTTTTTCAAATTAGTTAAGTTATTATCAAATTTAACACAAGTTCCATCTATGGCATCTTGTACATTATCAGCTAGCAAATTAGAATTATCTTTATAATAAACATCTTTACTATCAATTTTAAAATCAGCTATTGCTGACGCTGTTATTCCTGATAAAACTATTCCAATTATTATTCCTATTACTATTTTTATATTTGTTTTCATAATATTTTTACCTTTCTTTTATTATATAATAACACAAATTTTAAAAAAATGACACTAATAATAGAATTTTTAACATTATATGTCAATAAAAAATATCTATAATAAATGAGAAAATATATATAGGTGATGGTAAATTATGAGTTATAGTAGAGATGATGATAGATATATTTATGACATTATTAGTAAAAATATAAAGTTTTTTAGATTACATAATAATAGTAAATATAGTTCTTATGGAAAAATGACACAAGAGCAGTTGGCAGAAAAATGTGATTTAAGTCATAGTCTAATTAGCAATATTGAATCACAAAAAATACAACAATCTTTTAGTATTGCTGTATTATATAGAATAGCTAGAGTTTTAGATGTTGATATTAAAGAGTTTTTCGTAGATAGAAATTTATAAGGCATTAAGCCTTTTTATTTTATTCTCTTGTACATATAAACAACAGTATATGGTTGAAGATTATTATGTTCTTCACTGCCACCGGTTGTTTGGTTGGTAGCGGTTGTTAAGGTTGAGTTTCCAATTTTGTTAAAGCCTATTTTCTCAGTTGCTTGTGTAATATTTGATTTATGCCATACTGTTGTATTTAAATTAAATACATAATGGTCTATCGTTTGTTCACTCCAGTTTTCCCAACCATATATAGCGGCATTTAAACTATGGTCGTGTGGATTTTGAATATGTGTATGACTTGGCATCTCTTCTATTGTTAGTTTATGAGTACTCTCTCCTCCTGTTTCATTTATCTTAAATTCTTTATCTGATGTTCCTGACCCTACTAAGGTTCTTCCTTCACTATATACTGCCCATTCGCCTCCTAATTTTTCTTGAACAGCTTCTATTGTTGAAAGTTCGGTAGAAATATAAATACTTCCTATGGGATATATTTCATTTATTATTTCATTTTTTAAGTTACTTAGATTATTATCAAATTTAACGCAAGTACCATCTATTGCATCTTGCACATTATCGGCTACTAAGTTTGAATTATCTTTGTAGTAAACATTCTTACTGTCTATCAAAGTTTCAGCTAGGCAATATGACAAAGTTGTTGATAGAGTGACACCTATTATTAGAGTAATTATTATTTTTATGTTTGTTTTCATTTTCCACCAACTTTTCTTGCACTTTCTTTATTTTTTATTAATAAAATTATACCCCCCCCCCG
>CANRQG010000013.1 GCA_947632735.1 uncultured Bacilli bacterium
CCCCCCCGATGGGTATTGTCAAGATGACCTTTCCACAAAAATTGTGCAAAAAAAGAAAAGCCCAAAAGAACTTTCTACTCTACTAAAGAATTAGCTAACTCAACAAAAATTTTCATATCCAAAGCTTCTGCTCTAACAGTTAAATCAAAATCATACTTTTTTAAAACAGCCTCTACTATATTTAAATTATAATTTTTTAAATTATTCTTAATATTTTTTCTCTTATATTGAAAACTATCTCTTACCAACTTTTCAAAATACTTAAAATCTTTTACAAAGAGCTTATCCTTTTTTTCAGTAAAAGAAATAACTACACTATCAACATTAGGTATAGGAACAAATTCTTCTCTTAAAACTAAAAACTCTTCCTTAATATCATAAAAATAATTCAAAAGAACAGTAATTGAACCATAATCCTTCGTACCACAACTACTAGCTAATCTATCTCCAACTTCCTTTTGGACCATCATAACAATTTTTTCAAAATGCAAACCACTATCAAGTAACTTTAATATTATCGGCGTTGTTATATAATAAGGCACATTACTAACAAAAAAAAGCTTAGAAAAATTATATTTAGCTATATCCCTCTTTAAATCAGCCTCTAAAAAATCTTTAAATAAAACAGAAACATTATTAAAAAGCGCTAATTCCTTATTCAATGTCACCTCTAAATCAGTATCTACCTCATAAGCGAAAACCATCCCAGCTCGTCTCGCAAGTTCCTTTGTCATAATCGCTCCACCAGGACCAACTTCTATAACTAAAGAATCTTTATCAATTGAAGAAACATCAACAATATTCTTGACTATACTTTCATCCTTTAAAAAATTTTGGCCTAGTTTTTTCTTAAACTTTACATCATACTTTTCCATCTTTTCACCACCTATTAAAAAAAGATTAAACTGACATATTAACCTTTCTTCTTACACCAAATATTCTAATTAATTCATATAAAATTACCAATACTACAGGAACTAAAATACTTATTAAAAAACCCCTAGGTTTAGATAAAAACTTTTGAATAAAACCAATTTTTGGAATCTTTAATATAACTTTCCCATAAATATCTTCTTTTTTAACAATACCCTTATCCTCAGAAACATTATTATCACCTTTAGTATAATAAACATAATCCCCAGAATTAGTTATTTCCTTACCAACTATTCTATGCGTTATTGTATAACCATTAACATTTAAATCTTCATTCGCAAAAGTAATAATATCTCCAACTTCCAAATTATCATCCGTTACCCTTTTTATAATAACAGCGTCATTTACTTTTATCGTAGGAACCATACTAGGAGAAGCAATTACATAAGCACTAAAAAATGGACTTTTATAATTACCTGACTTTACATTATACATTAAATTGCTAAAATAAAATGTCAAGAAAATAAGTACCAAAATAATTAATGAAATAATTGCCAGTAAAAATGATTTAGTAAAAAAATGAGTGTAATAATATATTTTTTCCATAGTTGTATACTTTGTATCCTGCGAATTTACCCTAATAGCTTGAACCAATTCACTCATTTTATCACCACCTAAAATAATTATAATAAAAAAAAATAAACTTGACTATTAAATGCACAAAAAAACATCTATATTTACACTAGATATTTTTAAATTTTACACTTATAATTTGACTTTTTTAGACAATTATTTTATCTATAAATCATAAACATAATAAACTTATATTTTACTTTTTATAGACATTTCATAATATCTTAACACATTAAAATATACTCGTTTTATAAAAAATTCTTAACTGTCTTAGCCCTAAAAACTTTTTAAAACGAAAAAAAAGCTTTTCTAACTGAAAGAAAAACCTTTTATTACTATAAGCTATTACATAAGAATTTTTATTTTGCCTTTCCAACAATACTTACCTTCACACTGTAGTTAGCAGGAATACCAGGATTAACTATTCCAGTATCAGAAAGCCACATTCTTAAACGATAATTTTCCGTTTTATCATTACTTACACTATCACTATAAATAACCATAGCACCTCTTGGTGTGCCAAACTCATCTTTAGCCTTTAAACCAGTAAAACTAACAGGAGCTAAAACTTCTTCAAAAGTACCACTATTTTGCTTCTCCAAATAAATTCTTATATCTTCATCTTTAATTGTAGGGGTATTACCATACTTCTCAATATAAATCTCATAATCAATTTTTGAAGCTTCATCTAGTTCAGATTCAACAGTAAAATCAAAATAAGAATCAGCACTATCTAAAGTCTTACCAACAGCATCTGTAAGTGGTAAAGCATTAGTTAAACTGAAAATATTAATATCGTCAGTATAAGATAAAGTAACGCCTCCACCATCTTTCTTTTCTTTCTTTACATCATCTTTTCTATTAGAGAAAATAATACAACTAACTATTAAAATAGTTAAACATATAACACAAATTCCTACAATTAACCAAATAAACTTATTTGTTGTTCCCTTTTTATCCTTCATAACTCCTCCTAATATGTTTTAGCATCTAAATGTATTTTAAATTCTTTCTTATCTTTTTCAATTGCACTTGTATCAGACAACCAAACCCTTAATTTATATTTTTTTTCTTCATTTGCTTTTATTTTATCTTTAAACAATATTTTTTCATCAGTATCATTATTAGCACCCTCTAAAGAATTAAAAGTTGGAATAAGTTTGCCATCATATCCTGCTAAAGCATTATCTTTAATATCCGTTAAATATAACTTTATATAATTACCATTAATTTCTTTAGCAACTTTTTTCTTTAAAATAACTATCGCAAAACGACTATTCTTACCTTTTTCTTCCTTAATAGTAAACTCTAAATATCCTTGAACACCAACATCTGTGCCTTTTCCATCAAGACTTTTTCCTCTTTCATCACCCATAGGCAGCGAATTATTAAGATAAATTAAATTATCCTTAGAAACAGAGTTAATACTTACTTCACCATTTTTTGTAAAAAATATATTTCGGTTAAAAATGAAAAATCCAATAACTATCGCAATAGTCATTACGCAAAAAGAAAGACCCACAACAATAATTAATCTTTTTTGCAAAGTACTATTCACAGCTAACCTCCTTAAAACCCCGTATCCAGTTATAGATTATCATAAAAACTAATCTAAGTCAAACATATCTTGGCTGTTACTGGTAGTTTTTCGACTAACATCGTCATAAGAAAGTTCCGTAACTGAAGCTATCTTCTTAACAATTTCTTTCAAATATTTAGAACTATTTTTTTTACCCCTAAATGGCTCGGGTGCTAAATAAGGACTATCCGTCTCCAAAACAATATTTTCAATTCCAATTTTCTTAACTACTTCACCTAATTTACTATTTTTAAAAGTTATAACCCCACCTATTCCTAGTTTATAACCCATATCAACATAAGTTTTTGCTGTTTCATAGCTACCACTAAAACAATGAATTATACCCTTTACCTTAAATTTTCTTAAAGAATCAATTGTATCTTTAACAGCATCTCTACTATGAATAACAACAGGTAAATTCATACTTTCCGCTATTTGTAACTGCTTTTCAAATAAAGCAATTTGTTTCGCTCTATTATCCTTTACATAATGATAATCAAGACCTATTTCTCCTAGGCCAACAGTTTTCTTTTCTTGTAAAACTTTCTTTAAATACTCTAAATCAGCATCACTAACCCTATCTACTTCCTCAGGATGAAAACCAGCCGTCATATAAGCATCATCATACATTTTAGTATAAATAAGAGCTTCTTCTATACCCTTTCTATCACAACCTGAAATAATTATTCTAAAAACGTCAGCTTTTCTATTATCTAAAATCACCTCATCAATATTATCATAATATTCTTCACTTAAATGACAATGTGTATCTATTAACATAAATAAAATCACCTCAAATTATCTAAGAAAAAAAGTAAATCAAATTTACTCTCCTCCTAAAAACTTATCCTTATCAATTCTCTGGAACAATATAACAGCATTACCTAAATCATAAGCATTGTCATCTAGATAACAAAAATCTTTTCTTGTACAATTCAATTGCTCCATAATACTATCACTTGTACTAGGCATAAATGGCTCCAAGAAAACAGCACATACACGTATAGCTTCTAATAAATTGTATAAAACTGTCTCAAGCCGCTCTTGTTTAGTTGAATCTTTTGCCAAAACCCAAGGCATCGTTTCATCAATATATTTATTACTTGCTCTTAAAACATTAAATATTTCCGTGATAGCATCACTTACTTGCAAACTATCCATTTTTGTAAAAGTTAACTCTTTCAAATCATTTATACCTTTAATAAATTCATTATCAATATCTTCAGCTACTTTTGTATTACTTATTTTACCATTAAAATATTTATGTCCCATAGAAATAGTTCTTTGTACTAAATTACCAAGTATATTCGCAAGTTCTCCATTTATTTTATCTATAATTAACTCATAACTAATATTACCATCTGAAGCAAAAGGTATCTCTTTTAACAAATAAAATCTAACAGCATCAACACCAAATTTATCAACTAAATCATCAGCATAAATAATATTACCCTTACTCTTACTCATCTTATCAGAATTCATAAGCAGCCAAGGATGACCAAATATTTGTTTAGGCAACTCTAAATTCATACTCATTAAGAAACAAGGCCAATAAATAGTGTGAAATCTAATAATATCCTTACCTATCAAATGCAAATCAGCTGGCCATTTATACTTAAATTCCTCCGTTGAATCATCAAAATCAAAACCAATATTAGTAATATAATTAGTTAAAGCATCAAGCCAAACATAAACAACGTGCTTATCATCAAAATCAACTGGAATACCCCACTTAAAAGATGTCCTAGACACACATAAGTCCTGTAAACCAGACTTAATAAAATTAATCATTTCATTTCTTCTAGCAGAAGGTTGAATAAATTCAGGATGAGATTCTATATAATCTTCTAATCGCTTCTGATATTTTGATAATCTAAAGAAATATGCTTCTTCCTCTTTAAACTGAACTTCTCTACCACAATCAGGACACTTGCCATCAACTAACTGACTTTCGGTCCAAAAAGATTCACACGGATTACAATAAAGTCCTTTATATACATCTTTATAAATATCTCCCTTATCATACATATACTTAAATATATGTTGAACAACTTTCTCGTGATGTTCATCTGTCGTCCTTACAAACCTATCATAGCTTGTATTCATTAAATCCCAAATATTTTTAACTACACCAGCAACCTCATCAACATATTTCTTTGGTGTAACATTTGCTTCCTTTGCCTTTAACTCAATTTTTTCACCGTGCTCATCAGTACCAGTTTGAAAATAAACATCATATCCCTGTAATCTTTTAAATCTAGCAATAGCATCTGCTAAAACTATTTCATAAGTATTTCCTATATGTGGTTTAGCTGATGTATAAGCTATAGCTGTTGAAATATAATATTTTTCCTTCATATTTATTATCCTCCTAAATATAAAAAGCCATTATAATATAAGGACGATTTTCTCGCGGTACCACCTTATTTTATAATAGCTTGTATTATACACTTTCCATAGTTAACGCCTATATACGTTTATACCTACATATCGATATAACTGTTCCAAAGCCATATTTTATGGTTATTTTTGCATCTTTCACACCAACCAAGAGCTCTCTTAATAAAATTCAACCATAAAACTCTTTTTCAAAACATTTATGGACATAGTATAGCATAATAAATATTATTCTTCAACAACTTTATTAAAAAAATTAACAATAAAGTTTACAATTTTTTCCTCAAAATCACCTATCTTCTTTTTATCAGACAAAACACCAACAATTCCAATAACATCACTATTAACTAAAATAGGTGCCATAACAAAAGAAACCACATCAACACTGCCCTTAATAATTTCTATTTCTAAAAAATTACTCTCTACTACCTTCTTCCTCTCATTCATAATATTTTCAATATAACTAGATATTTCCTGATTTAAATAATCATTCCTATACTTACCATTTATAGAAACTACTCTTTCCCTATCCGTAATAAAAATATTCAAATCAAATGTATTACCAATAATATCTACTAAAACATTTGCTAATCTAACTAACCGATTAAGGCTTGAATACTTCTTTAAGATAACACTTTCATCCTCAATAAATATTTCTAACTGTTCAAAAGCTTTTATACCCAAATTCCGCCTAATCTCTTTTGGAATAACAATTCTTCCTAACTCATCTATTCTTCTAATAACACCCGTTGACTTCATAAAACTCTTCTCCTTCTCATATATAGTTTGAGAAAAGAAAAAAGATTTATACTATTTTTCTAAATCTTCCTTTAAAAGTCTTGAATTGCTCAAAGTAAATAAATAATGATCCGCTTGTTCTTTTACACCATTAATGAGTGTTGTATCTTTAACAATTACCTTAAACTCAAAATTCTCTAAAACTTGTCTTTGATAAGGACCCTTTAAAAATTTTCCTACTTCTTCAATTATTTCAGTTTCAATAACAGGATTCTTTTCTTTAAATATAACACCTGCATTATCAAGTATTTGCTCACTAAGTGCTTTTTTTATTGTTTGTTTCAAAATACTTTTATTATTCTTATTTATTTCAACAAAATCTTTTTTTGAAAGTTTAAAAACATTGACAGTTTTCTTATATTCAAAGTTTTCAACCTTTTTTATTAAAACACCTTCCCTTATTTTTCGCATCTCATTTAAGCTCTTAGTAACTGCTTTACGATAATCATCAATAATACCATCCAATTTTTCAGTATTTAATATCTGCTTTTCCCGCTTAGCTACATCTAAAAATTTACTTTTAATTAAGTCCATTGCCTCTAATGGCGGTTTTTTTAATATTGACATTATATCTTCATCATATAAAGTACTAGTATTTCTTCTAATATTTTCTATTATTGCCTTTTTATAACTTTCAAAATGTTGTTTTTTTATTTCTTCTATTTCCATTACTTACACTCCTAGTATCTTAAATTTACTAATTAAAAATATTTTAGTCAAGCACCTTTTTCAATTTTTTTACAAATTTTATCTAAAAGGGAAACTAAATAATATACAGGATGCTTTTCTAGTTTTATAATATCCAAAATAATTACTAAATTGTTATTCTTACTTACAAATCTAAACATATTACTTACATAAAAAGCTTCCATAAATACATCTTCCATATTTAACTTATTAACTATTTCTTCCGTAAATGTTAACTCGATAGAATTTTTAGTCTGATTAACTTTTTTTATCTTCAGTTTAAAAGCCAGTTTTTCAAACCATTCTTCATACATATAAATAATAATATCCTCACTCAACTTACCAAATCTATCTTCTAGTTCATCTTTGATTTTATTAAATGATTCTTCATCTTCTACCTCATTTATTTTTCTATGAATATCTATCTTTAACTCATCTTCTTGAACATAACTATCCTCAATGTGAGTAGCAACATTCAAAAGAGATTGAGAGCTAGTATCCTCTTCATATTCCGGTAAATTTTTCTCTTTGCCAACTTCTTCATTTAACATTTTCAAATATAAATCAATTCCAACAGAATCAATAAAGCCAGCTTGTTCACTACCTAAAATATCACCTGCTCCTCGAATCGATAAATCTCTAGTCGCAATTGAAAAACCACTTCCTAATTCCGTAAATTCCTTTATAACATTCAACCTTTTAATAGCGGTTTCCGTGAGAATTTTAAATGGTTTATACATAAGATAAGCATAAGCAAATTTGTCACTTCTCCCAACACGACCTCTAATTTGATATAATTGGCTTAAACCAAACCTATCCGCATCCATTATAATTAAAGTATTAACATTAGGTATATCAATTCCCGTTTCAATAATAGTAGTACAAAGTAAAATATCATACTTATGATTTACAAAATCAAAAATTCGACTTTCCAAATCCAGCTTTGTCATTTGTCCGTGAACAACAGTAATACGAGCTTCTGGAACTAAATTCTGTATTTTAAAAGATTCTTCCTCTATCGATTGAACTTTATTATATAATATAAAAACTTGTCCATCTCTTGATAATTCTTTGTATATAGCATCTCTTATTATTTGACGATTTTCTTCCAAAACGTAAGTTTGAACAGGATATCTATTCATAGGTGGCGTTTCTATCAATGATAAACTTCTTATGCCAACCAAAGACATCTGCAAAGTTCTAGGAATCGGCGTTGCTGTCAAAGTTAATACATCAACATTAGTTTTATATTGTTTAATCTTCTCTTTATGCATTACCCCAAAACGTTGTTCCTCATCTATAACCAATAATCCTAAATTTTTAACCTTCACATCATCACTTAAAAGCCTATGCGTTCCAAAAACTAAATCAATTGTACCATCTTGTAAACCAGACAAGATTTTTTGTTTTTCAGAAAAAGTAGTAAATCGATTCAAAAGACCAATTGAGACAGGAAAATTTTTAAACCTTTCCTTAGCATTTTCATAGTGTTGATTAGAAAGAATTGTCGTTGGACACAAAAATAAAACCTGCTTAGAATCTAAAATAGCCTTAAAGGCAGCAACAAAAGCCACTTCTGTTTTACCAAAGCCAACATCTCCACATAATAATCTGTCCATTGGAATAGGCTTTTCCATATCACCCTTAATAGCCTTTATCGCCTGTCGCTGATCAACGGTTAATTCATAAGGAAAATCCTTCTCAAAATCAAGTAATAAATCATTATCCTTAGAAAAAGCAAAACCAACTTGTTTTTCTCTTTCAGCATAAAGTCTCAATAATTTCGAAGCTACATCCTTTACCTTGGCTTTAACTCTAGCTTTTGTTTTAGTCCATTCCGTACTTCCTAACTTATTAATTTTAGGAACTACGCCATCTTTACTAGCATATTTTGTTAACAAATCAATTTTTTCTACTGGTATATATATCTTATCAGTTCCTTGGTACAAAACCTCCAAATAATCCTTACTAATACCATTCAAAGTCAAAGTTTTAATTCCATTATACATTCCTATACCGTGAACATTATGGACAACATAATCACCTATTTCTAATTTTGAAATATCCTTAATTGTCGCTGAATACTTATATTTAGTTGTATACTTTTTTTTACTTTCCCTTATGTCAAATAACTCATTTGCTGTTAAAAGAACTAAAGACTTATAAATAAAACCCTGATTAAACTCTTTTTCAACAAGATTAACTTTATTCAAAGAAATATTATCCAAAGTAGAGTCAACTGTACTCATATTTAAATTTTTCAAAAGACTTTTTAATTGATATTTTTTAAGACAAATCACAACTGTTTGACCACTAGAAATACAATTTCTAATAAACTTATTTATATTTTCAGCATTTTCAGAAAACTTATTAATTGTTTTAACTCCAAAATCTACTAACTTAGAAACTTTTTTTGAAGAAAAATTATTTATGCTCATATAATAAACAGGAAAATCGACTAAAATATCCTTAAAATTAAACATATAATTCAACTTAAAGTCAGTGTCCTTTTCTTCTTTGTAAACACTAATCTCTTCTAAAACATTTAAAAAACTTAATTCTAATTGTTCATAATCTTTAAAAAAAGTAATAGCATCATCTAAATAACCCAATATGTTTGTAACATTTTCATATTTCTGTAAATACTTTTGCTTACCAAACTCCTCCGAAGCTACATCAGCATTAGTTAAAAATTCAAAATAAGGCTTTATCTTTATCTCATTAAGATTTTTCAAAGACTTTTGTGTTTCAGCATCAAAATACCGAATTTCTTCAATATAATCATCAAAAAACTCAATTCTAATTGGGCTTTCCTCATCAACAGGAAAAATATCAAGTATAAAACCTCTAACAGCTATTTCACCAGTTTTATTAACTATTGTATCTTTTGCATATCCTGAAGCCAATAGTTTCCTAACTAATTTTTTTGGATTATAACTATCACCAACTTTTATATTTAAAATAAAATCGTTATAAACATTTTTATCAGGTAAAAACCTCAAATAGCCCATCAAATTAGTAATTACTATAACCTTTTTTGTACTAATAATTTTATTTATTGTTTCCAACCTACTTACACGTAAATCAGGAGATATTGCTAAAGCTTCACTAGTTAAAAAATCATCCATAGGAAATAAGCATACATTTTCATTATACATAGACAAAGAAGAATAAAGTTTATTAGCTTCAAATAAACTATTAACAACTATTAAAATATTCTTTGCTTCCTTGTGATACAAATTATTGACATAGGCACAAAAAAACTCATCAGTAAGACCTACCATACCAATGTTTTTTTCTATCTTTACATCAATAAACTCATCAAGAAAATTCATATTTATCACCTATTTTTTTTATTATACTTGTTCATTAATTCCACAAAAGAAATATTAAAATAATCATCTAATACCGTGCAAAGAAAATTAAATAAATCATCATACTTTTTTAAATATTCTTTGCTTATTTTACCCAATACATAGTCTTTAGTATCAACATTTTTATCATTATTAATACCAATTTTTAATCTCTTATACTCATTTGTTCCAATTGAATTTTCTATATCTTTTAGACCATTATGACCCCCACTTGAGCCTTTATCTTTAATTTTAAAATTACCTATATTCAAGTCCAAATCATCAGAAATAACTAAAATATCAGTTACATCAATTTTATAATAGTCAATAAATCTTTTAACTACAGTTCCAGAAAGATTCATATAAGATTGAGGTTTTAAAAAAATAACCTTTTCACCAAATAAATTAGTTTCCAGATATAGTCCATTAAATTTATAATTCCATTTATTAGCTATATTTTTAAACAAAGTATACTTATCTATCATCATAAAACCTATGTTATGTCTAGTACTTTCATATTCTCTTCCCGGATTACCTAGGCCTACTATTAACTTCATAAAATCACCGCCATCAACTATTTATTTTTATGATATTCCATATAAACTTCTGATTTTGCAATATTTCTTTCTTTAGCTACTAATTTTATAGCCTCTTTTTCTGAAAGACCATCATTTAAATATAACTTAATATGTTTAACAATATCAAGATTATCATAATTAATACTTTCTTTATTTCCCTCTACTACTAAAACAAATTCACCTTTCATATCAGAAAAATTTTCCAATAACTCACTAATATTTCCTCTTATATATTCCTCGTGAATCTTAGATATTTCCCTACAAATACAAATACTTCTATCACCAAAAACATCAAGCATATTAGCAAGAGTACTTTTCAAACGATGAACACTCTCATAAAAAATCAAAGTATAACGAATATTCTTAAGCTTTTCTAACTCTTTTTTTTGCTTCGAATCTTTTGCATTTAAAAAACCATAAAACAAGAATTTAGAAGATTCCATACCTGATGCCGTAATTGCTGGCACAAAAGCCGTAGTTCCTGGCAAACTTACTACATTAAAATTATTATTAATAACTTCTCTTACAATAACATAGCCAGGATCACTAATTATTGGTGTACCTTGATCTGTAACTAATCCTATATTCTTACCATTTTTCAATTCAGCAATAACATAACTTTTTATCTTTTCCTCATTATATTGATGACAACTAACTAATTTCTTCTTAATTTCATACTTATTTAATAATTTAGATGTTTCCCTAGTATCTTCAGATAATATAAAATCAACCGTCTCTAAAGTCTTCAAAGACCTAATTGTAATATCCTCTAAATTTCCAATAGGTGTTGGTATCAAATATAAACTAGGTTTACCATCATAACTTTTTTGAATCATTTAGCCACCTCTACTAACAAATTTGCATATTCTTCACTGTAAGTACCATCTTCATTATATAAAACTAACGGTTTTTCTACCTTCAAACCAACCTTACCATTATTTTGACCTTCAATTAAAACTAATTTTGAATTTTTATGAACATTTTCATAAACAAATCTTACTCTTTTTGGTTCAATACCATTTTTTTTATATAACTCAAAAATTTCTAATAGTCTCTCCGGTCTATGAACAAGAGCAAAATTTCCATCATTAGCCAAAATTTTTTTTACACATATAAATAAATCATTTAAATTAATTTCCACTTCGTGCCTAGCAATTAATTTTTCCTTAGAAACATTAAAAAAGTTTTTCTTTTCATTGACCTTAAAGTAGGGAGGGTTACAAACAACGAGATTAAAATGATTAACATTTTTTTCATTCTTAGCAAAGTCCTTAATATTTTGCTTAATCAAAGAAATATTACTATCTAGCCCATTCAAAGAAACAGATTTTTTGGCAAGAGTAAAAAGTTTTTCTTGCAACTCAACACCTATAATTTTCTTACTAGTCCGTAATGAAAGAATTAATGGAATAACACAATTTCCACAACCTAAATCTACAATATTTTCATCTCTCATTCTTATAGTAGCAAAATTTGCTAACATAATACTATCTAAAGAAAAAGCAAAACAATCAGTGTCTTGATAAATTTTTCTGTTCTTATAACCCAAAACATCATTAATTACTTCCATCACTTATCATCCTTAGAAAATTCAACAATTCCTCTTTCGCCCAAATCTACCTTATAAGTACTTTTAAATATATCTATATCAACAACTTTACCCATACCCATTTTCGTATCAGCAACCATACCTATCTTAGGCAAATCTTTTTTTAATTCAGTATAAACATCATTTTCATAACTTAAACAACAAAGAAGCCTTCCACACGTCCCATTAATTTTAGAAGGATTTAAAGCTAATAATTGATTTTTTGCCATATTAATTGAAACACTATTAAAATCAGTTAAAAAAGTATTACAGCATAAAAACAAACCACAAGGACCTATTCCACCTACTCTTTTTGCTTTGTCACGAACGCCTATTTGTCTTAACTCTATTCTTGTTTTATATTTTTGAGCCAATTTTTTAGCCAAATCACGAAAATCTACTCTATTTTCAGAAACAAACGAAAATATTAATTGTGACTTATCCAAATTATAGTAAGAATCTACAAAATTCATATCCATATCTAAATCCTTAATACAATTTTTAGCATACAATAACGACTCTTTTGCCTGTTTCTTATTTTCTCTATCATTAAGCAAATCTTCATCTGTACAAATTCTTACTATTTTATCAAGTGGCAAAACAAGATTTTCACTCTTTTCCTTATATTTTTCCTTAATAAGGACACCAACTTGTAACCCATTCTCAGTATCAATCACAACTTTATCATTCTTCTTCAAATTCCAATGACCAGGTGATAAATAATAAGTATTACCAGTGTGTCTGACACTAACAACTACCACATCTATCATATTTAACCTCCTAAAATGATTTGAGCAAATAAATTATCAAGCCATAATTTATAATTTATATTATACTCTAATTTTTTTATTTCTTCCTCTATTATTGCAATAATGTTTACTAATTTTTCCACGTTTTGACCATTAAGAATATTAATAAATTCCATAGATAAAGCATAATCTTTATTAGACATATAAGCTAAATAGTTAATTATCACTTGCGATATTTCATTTAAACATCTTTTTGCAACAACTTTATCAGGAATTATTTCACTAACAATATTACTGTAATTTATAAATAAATCATTACCATTTAAAATATACTCAAAAAGCATTCTTGAATCAGAAGATAAATCATTACCAACACTTTCCGTACTTAAATTAAGAAATTGACAACGCGATAAAATTGTTTCAATTACCTGAAACCTATTTTTTGTAAGTAAAATAGCAATTATTCCCTCTTCGGGTTCTTCCAAAAACTTCAAGATTGTATTAGCAGAAGAATTATTTAATTTTTCCGCCTCTTTTATAATATAAATTTTCTTATTATCTAATAACGATTTATTTTGAAACTCATCCATCAATTCTAGCATTTGATTTTTCTTTATCCACTGACCATCAGCTTCAATAATTTTCAAATCAGGATAATTCCCATCATCAATCAAAGTACAAATGTTATTTTTATTATTTATCAAATCTTCCTTTGAACAATCACATAAAAGCATTTTAACAAAATTTAAAACATCAAAAAAATCTTGCTCATAATTTGAAACTTCTATCAAATAAGCGTGCGAAACTTTTTTATTCTTTATGTAATTATTAGTAACTTCAAAAAACTTATCTCTTACTGAATGCTCTTCCACATTATCTACCTCATAATAAAACTATTTTAAACAAAACTAAAGCAACTAAACCAGGTGCTCCTAAAAAAAATACAACTCCCAAAGTAATAAAATTTATTGGAACTATCATATTAAAATTCACAGAAAACAAATTATAACCATATAAAACAAATGCACTTAATACAAATCTTTTAATAAAATTAAAAATAATTTTCATACTCTCTTCCTTTCTTAAATAAATAATCTCTTTATAAAGAGTATGAAATATTTTTGTTATTATTCTATTTCTTTTCGATCATTTAGTGCTCTCTCTAAAGTTAAACTATCCAAATATTCCATATCAGCCCCCATAGGAACACCGCTGGCTAATCTAGTAATTTTTAAATTCATACCTTCCAAAATTTTTTTAATATACAAAGAAGTTGTTTCACCCTCAATACAAGGCTTAAAAGCAAATATTATCTCCTTATACTTTTCCTTTGTTATTCTATCAATCAAAATATCAATTCCAATATCCTCAGGATTAACACCATCAAGTGGAGAAATTAAACCATTTAAAACGTGGTATTTACCGTGAAAAACGCCCAATTTTTCGAAAAGTATTACACTCTTAGCATCGTCAACAACACACAAAGTGCCATTACTCCGACTATTATCACTACAAATATAACATTCATCATCCTCAGTTAAAGAATTACATTTCTTACAAGAGTGAACTTTTTTCTTTACTTCAAAAATACTATCTTTAAATAAATCTACCTGTTCATCTTCCAACTCTAAAACAGAAAAAGCCAGTCTTTCGGCTGTTTTCTCACCTATACCAGGCAAATATTTAAAAGCTTCAATCAAATTTTTGATACTTTCTGGATACATAATACATTCCTAAAATAAACCTGGAATATTACCAAATTTACCCATTTTCTTTTCCATTTCTGCATCAATTTTTTTATTAGCATCATTAATTGCTACAACAATCATATCTTGAAGAGCTTCTACATCATCCTTATCTAAAGAATCAGCATCAATTTCAACACTCTTCAAACTTTTATTTCCCATAACAATAACCTTAACAAAAGAGCTAACGCCCTCAAATTCAGTGTTATCTATCTCATCCTTAACTTTCATCATATCCTTTTGTAAAGCCTGAGCTTGCTTTAACATAGCTTGCATATTCATAAAAATTCCTCCTATTTCTACTCAATTTCTACAATATCTCCAAATAAATCTACTGCATCACCATCTATTATATCATCTTTCTTTATTTCTTCAAATATCTCTTTAGGTTCTTCCATAATTTGATATTCTTTTCCTTCTTTTTTACACTTTATATATTTATTTTTTTCCTCATTCCATTGATCATCACTAATAACAGCAATAATTTTATCAGAATTAGTAATTTTATTATAAACATCAATAAGACTATTCAAGTTTAATAAATTTTGTTTCACATTCGAATCATATTCATAACTCAAAATAATACCTTCTTCACTAGCAGCTCTAATAGTCGCATCCAACAAACTACAAACCAAATAACCAATTTTTTGATCAAAAGTATAATCATTCAATAACTCAAATTTTTGCTTTTCCAATTTTAAAATAGATTTATCAGCTTTCGCTAAAATATTATTTACTCGCACACCAATAATTTGACTAATATTTGCAGGAAGACCATTACCAGAAATTATTTCCCGGGAAATAATTTTATCTTCTTGGGAAATATTTTCTTCAAGATTTTCCACACTTTCCACATTTTTTTCTTTATCAAACGTGAAAACATCATTCCCATTTTTTTCTTTGACAACAATATCATCATTTTTCAAAATTTGGTTATTACTATTATGCTCATTTATAAATTTTATCACTAACATTTCAATAAAAATTTTAGGATTACCACTTTTTTTAATATCGAACATATTTTCGTTAATTAGATTTACAAATTCTTGCATTAAGTTAATATCATAAGAACACTTCTTATTAGAAATATAATATTCTACAATAAAATTTCTTAAAGAAACCATTATTTGTGAAAAAATTTGAATTAGATTTTTTCCTTTAATACTATACTCATCAATTAAATGTAAAACACTAGATAAGTCAAAAGAAAATAAATTATCACAAAAATTCATTAAATCACTATTAGTAATCAATCCATTTAAATCATAAAAATTGTCCAGAGTTATTTTAGAATCAGAATATGAAGCCAATTTATCAAGAACACCTAAAGCATCCCTTAAACCACCTTCACTAGATATAGCTATTTCTTTTAAAACATCATCATCAATTAATATTTTTTCCTTTTCACAAACATACTTTAGACGTTTAATAATCGTTTCAGTAGAAATTCTTTTAAAAGAAAAACATTGACATCTAGAAATAATAGTCTCAGGAACTTTTTGTGGATCAGTTGTAGCTAAAATAAAAACAATATGTTCAGGTGGCTCCTCCAAAGTTTTCAATAGCGCATTAAAAGCACCAATAGATAACATATGAACTTCATCAATAATATAAACCTTATACTTCAATTCAGCTGGAACTAAAGCAACCTTACTTCTTAATTCACGTATTTCATCAACACCATTATTAGATGCCGCATCAATTTCAATAATATCTACACAGGAATTTTCAGTGGAGGCTATACAATTTTTACATTTACCACACGCAACTCCATCCTTAGGTTCTAAACAATTAATACTACGAGCAAAAATTTTAGAAATAGTTGTCTTACCAGTACCACGTGGACCAAAAAACATATAAGCGTGCGTAAAAGTTTTATTATTAACAGAATTTTTCAAAGTCCTAATTATATTATCCTGTCCAACAACAGAATCAAAGTCAGTAGGACGATATTTTCGATATAAAGCTTGATACATAAAAACCTCCCATTACCATTATAACACAATAAATAATTATTCTAACGTCTATTTTTAAAAAAGTCTTGCAATAATTTTTTAGATTGCTCAACACGTAAATTAGAAGAAAAATTTACCATTGCATTAATATCATCATCTACAAAAATTTTTTTTATTAAAGGTAAATATTCATTATTTAAATTTTCCAAAGCCGAGTAAACATTTCTTATTCTAGCTTGTCTGATAGCACTAGCACACATAGGACAAGGATCTAAAGTCACATAAATATCACATTCATCTAAACGCCAATTATTTAAAAACTTAGAAGCCTGAGAAATAGCCAAAATTTCCGCGTGACAACAAACATTTTGATTAGTCTCCTTCAAATTATGAGCACTCGCAATCACCTTATTATTTTTAACAATGACCGCCCCTATAGGAACTTCATTCAAATCAAAAGCCTGCTTTGCCTCACCAAAAGCAATATCAAAAAAATCACTATTCATAAATAACAACTCCAAAATAAAAAGTGCACATAAAAGGAGGGCCTTAAGGCTGCTATCTTCCAATCCTGACCTGATTCAGCCACTTTCATTGCACAAATATATTCTATTATAACTTACATAAAAAGTAAAGAATAAAATAGTTCTATGTTTCACGTGGAACATAAAATATAAAACCTTAAATCTACAAAATATTATCTATAAATTAAATGTTCCACGTGAAACATTCAACCAATTAAGACAATTTTTCTATCAAATAAATCTTAATCAATTATAAAAAGTCATTTTAATAAAGTTATCCACATATATTTTGATAATCCAATTAAATTAATTTACATCACATATAAAAATAATATTTTACTCAAATTTAAATTAAATATGTAAAATACTAATCAAACAAAACAAAATTATATTTATTCAATTTTACTCAATAACTCCAAAACTAAATAAACAAAAATAAATTCAAAATAATAATTGTCATATTAAAAATACGCTATGTTCCACGTGAAACATATATTATTTATTTTAATAAAATATCTCTTCCTTAACGAGAAAATCTTAAAATTAACAAAAATACAATAAAAAATTTACAAAAAAATACACAAAAATTATTTCCCGGGAAATAATTTTATCACCCTGGGAAATATTATTACAAAATTTAAGAATTAATTTAACACAACACACTAATTTTAGAAAAAAACGGAAAAGCATAAAAAATAAAACAACATATAAAATTTAACAATAAAAAAGGAACTAACAAAATAAACTTACAACAAAAAATTCAAATAACATCAACACAAATAATAATCACTGAACTTTTTTTTAATTATCACAAATAAAAATATTTTTTCCATAGACATATTTTTACATAAAAATAAAAAAATTTTACAAAAAAATAAGTAAACCTGTAGTTTACTTATTGTATTAATAAAACAACAAATTATTAACTATTACTTTCTTCTCCTAAATTATCACTATCAAGACTTTCTTCCTCTTTTTTTACTATCGTAACAGTAGAAACCAATTGTTCATCCTTCAAATTAATCAACCTAACTCCCTGTGTAGCACGCTTCAATGTCGAAATTTGATCCAAAGGCATTTTCATAAAGACACCACTATCAGTAACAACAATAACATCAAGCTCACTTTCATAATCACCATTAAAAGTCTTCAAAGCTACCATTGTACCATTCTTATCAGTAATATTATAGCCCTTAACACCTTTACTACCTCTATGAGTTAAACGATACTCATCTATCAAACTCTTCTTACCATAACCCTTTTCAGTAACAATCAATACATACTCACCAGGCTGAATAACCTCAGCACCAACAACTTTGCTACCATCAAGATCAATACCTTTTACACCAGAACTACTTCTTCCCATCGAACGTATCTCATTTTCATCAAATCTAACCATTCGACCATTACTAGCTCCGATTATAATTTCATTTTTTCCACAAGTCTTTCTAACACTTATTAACTCATCATTTTCCTTTAAAACAATAGCAATTTTACCACTTTTCCTAATATTATCAAACTCTTCAATAGCCGTACGCTTAACAATACCATCCTTAGTAGCAAACATCAAATACTTAGTAAATCCATCATCACTAGCCTTTAAATCAACAACCGAACTAATGTTTTCATCCTTCTCAAGAGGTAATAAATTAACTATAGGTAACCCCTTAGATTGTCTAGAAAATTCCGGTACCTCATAGCCTTTCATCCTGTAAACTCTACCCTTATTAGAGAAGAATAAAATATAATCGTGAGTTTTCATAGAAACCAAATGCTTAGCAAAATCTTCCTCATTAGTAGCCATTCCCTTAATACCAACACCACCACGATTTTGCGTACGATAAGTATCAGTTCTTAATCTCTTAATATAACCATTATTAGTTAAAGTAACAATTATATCCTCTTCAGGAATTAAAGACTCATCCTCAATATACTCAATAGCAGTCATATCAATATTAGTACGTCTTTCATCACCATACTTAGATTTAATTTCTAACAATTCATTCTTAATAACTTCTAATATCTTTTCATCACTTGCTAAAATAGCCTTCAACTCTTCAATAGTATTTAATAAATCATTCAACTCATTCTCAATTTTTTCACGTTCCAAGCCAGTTAAACGACGTAATCTCATTTCAAGAATAGCATTAGCCTGAATTTCCGTTAACTTGAAGTTCTCCATCAAACCAGCACGAGCATCATCATCAGAATCAGAACCACGAATTAATTTTATAACAGCATCAATATTATCTAACGCAATCTTCAAACCTTCCAAAATATGAACACGTTTTTCAGCAACATCCAAATCAAATCTTGTTCTTCTATAAATAACTTCTTTCTGATAATCAATATATTTAACAATTATATCCTTCAAACCCAAAGTTCTAGGGACACCCTGATCAAGCATTAAGAAAATTATTCCATAACTAGTTTGAAAAGCAGTATGCTTATATAACTTATTCAAAACAACCTGCGCATTAGCATCTTTCTTCAAAGTAATAGTTATCTTTATACCATCCTTCAAATCAGAATGATAATCACTAATACCATCAATTACCTTATTATGAACAAGTTCAGCTACCTTATTTTTTAACTCTAATGTATTAACACCATAAGGAACCTCATCAATAATAATATATTGACGACCATTCTTTTCCTCAATTTGTGCCTTACTACGAATAGTAATAGTTCCTCTACCAGTTTCATATGCCTTTCTGATTCCACTATTACCTAAGATAATTGCCCCAGTAGGAAAATCAGGACCCTTAATATACTTCATCAAACCATCCAAATCGATATCTGGATTATCAATATAAGCAACACATCCATCAATAACTTCACCTAAATTATGAGGAGGAATATTAGTAGCCATACCAACAGCTATTCCTGTTGTTCCATTTACCAAAATATTTGGAAATCTAGAAGGTAATACCGTAGGCTCCTTTTCACTTTCATCAAAATTAGGAACAAAATCAACAGTATCCTTATTAATATTTCTAAGTAACTCAAGAGATATCTTAGATAAACGCGACTCAGTATATCGCATAGCAGCAGCCCCATATCCCTCAATATTTCCAAAATTACCGTGACCATCAATTAACATATAACGATACGAAAAATCTTGAGCCATTCTAACCATTGCTTCATAAATAGAAGAATCACCGTGAGGGTGAAAATTACCCATAACTTCTCCTACCGTCTTAGCACTTTTTCTATGAGGCTTATCAGGCGTATATCCCGAAACAAACATAGAATATAAAATTCGACGATGCACAGGTTTCAAACCATCACGAAGATCTGGAATCGCACGAGCAGTAATAACACTCATCGAATAATCTAAAAAAGAATCTTGTACTTCCTTAACAATATTATTTTTTTCTAATCTATCCACTTCCAAAACCTCCTAAATATCTAAGTTAGCATAAGTTGCGTTTTCTTCAATAAACTCTCTACGAGGCTCAACTTCCTCACCCATCAATTTAGAGAATATTTCATCAGCCGCAATAGCATCCTCTACCGTAATTTTTCTTAATACTCTTTCATTAATATCCATAGTTGTTTCATTTAACTCCTCAGCATCCATTTCACCTAAACCTTTCATACGAGCTATTTCATATTTAACATTAGGTCCTAAAGATGCCAAATATTCATCACGCTCAGCATCATCCAAAACATACTTTCTCGTCTTACCGTGCGTTATTCTATATAATGGAGGTTGAGCAGCATAAACGTGGCCAGCTTCAACTATTGGCTTAAAAAATCTATAGAAAAGCGTTAATAATAAAACTCGAATATGACTACCATCAACATCAGCATCAGTCATAATAATTATCTTATGATAACGCAATTTAGATAAATCAAACTCTTCACCAATACCAGTACCAAAAGCCGTAATTATCGTTCTTATCTCCTCATTTGATAAAGCCCTATCAAGACGAGCTTTTTCCACATTCAAAATTTTTCCACGTAATGGCAAAATAGCTTGTGTCATACTATCTCTACCCTTAATAGCAGAACCTCCAGCCGAATCACCCTCTACTAAAAATATTTCACTTTCTTCAGCATTCTTACTCTTACAGTCAGACAACTTGCCATAAAAATTAGTAATATCTAAATCACCTTTTCTTCTAGTAAGTTCACGAGCCTTCTTTGCCGCAACCCTTGCCCTACTAGCTGTCATTGACTTTTCAAGAATTATCCTAGCTTGGTCAGGATTTTCCATTAAAAATCTCTCAAATGCCTCCGCAAAAATTTTGTCAGCAATTCCTCTTACCTCACTATTACCAAGCTTAGTCTTAGTTTGTCCCTCAAATTGCGGATTTGGATGCTTAATAGAAATAATCATCGTAATTCCCTCACGAACATCATCGCCAGTTAAAGACTCATCCTTATCCTTCATTAAATTAGCATTAATAGCGTACTTATTAAGTATTCGCGTAAGCGCTCTTCTAACACCATCTTCGTGAGTACCACCCTCAGGAGTAGTTATATTGTTAACAAAAGAATAAATACTAGAATTATAAGTTTCATTATACTGTAAAGCTACCTCAACTTTAATATCCTTTTCTTCACCCTCAACATAGATAATACTATCGTGTATAGGTCCCTTATTTTTATTAATCATTTGAACATATTCAATGATACCACCCTCATAATAGAAAGAATCTTTCTTATCAGGCTCTCTATCATCATAAAGAGTTATACGAAGACCTTTATTCAAAAAAGCTAATTCCTTCAACCTAGTCTTCAATATTTCATAATCATATACCGTAGTTTCCGTAAAAATCTCATCATCAGGTAAAAAATGTACAGTTGTACCAGTTCTATCCTCGTCACATTTATCAATGATTTTTAAATCATCTTCCGGATGTCCACCCTTACTAAAACGTTGATAATAAACATTGCCATTTTTATAAACCCTTACCTCAAGCCAATCACTCAAAGCATTAACGACACTAGCACCAACACCGTGCAAACCACCAGAAACTTTGTAGCCACCACCACCAAATTTTCCACCAGCGTGTAACACAGTATAAACAGTTTCAACGGTACTTTTACCAGTTTTTGGATGAATATCTACAGGTATTCCTCTTCCATCATCTTTAACTGTAATACTATTATCCTTACCTATTGTAACCTCAATATGACTACAATAGCCAGCTAAAGCTTCATCAATAGCGTTATCAACTATTTCCCAAACTAAATGATGTAATCCTCTAGAACTAGTTGTACCAATATACATACCTGGTCTTTTTCTAACAGCTTCAAGCCCTTCTAAAACTTGTATTGCAGAAGAATCATAATTTACATTAACCTTTTCTTCACTCATAATATTACCTACTTTCTCTCTACATTTCCTGCTTTAACTTCAAATATAAAAGCATCTTCTAAATATTTTTTTCTAATATTTTTTAAATCAGTTGTCGTAATAATACTTTGAATATCATAACTACCTATCATATTTAAAATTTTATTCCGCTTACTTATATCAAGCTCACTAAAAATATCATCTAAAAGTAAAACAGGATAACTACCACATTTTTCCTTAAAAATTTCTATTTCCGCTAATTTAAATGATATAATAGAAACCTTTTGTTGCCCCTGAGAACCATAAAACTTCAAATCCTTATCCTGATTTTTCAACTTGAATAAAAAATCATCTCTATGTGGGCCAAATATAGTCATACCATAATTTAATTCTTTCATATAATATTTCTTATAATTATACTTTAATACTTTCCGAAGACTTTCACATTCATAATCCTTAATCTCTACATTTGGTACATAAATTACTTCTAAATCATTGTATCCTGTTATTTCTTCATAATACTTATTTATATTTTTATTAACTAAATCTATATATTCCTTTCGTAATCTATAAATAACAATAGCTTTTTCAATTAACTTATCTGTTATAATATCAAGATAGTTTTTGTCAGCAATATTATTATTAAATAAGATTTTTAAATATTCATTTCTAGTCTTTAGTATCTTATTATATTCATTATAAGTATTTAAATAATTCTTAGAGATTTGGGAAAGTTGAATATTTAATAAATTTCTTCGTACATTAGGAGAAGATTTTATTATTTCTAAATCATCAGGCGTAAAAATAATAATATTTAAATAAGATATATAATCAGCTATTTTCTTTATTTCTGTCTTATTTACCTTAAATTTCTTACCATCTTCCGCAACTGAAACTTCTAATTTAGAAATAAATTTATCTTTTTTTACTATTCCTTTAATAAGACAACTTTTCTTATTATACTGAATAATATTAGGATTATAACTTATTCTATGGGACTTTGTAAGTGCTAAAATTGTTATAGCTTCAAGTATATTAGTCTTTCCTTGAGCGTTATCTCCAATAAAAATATTCATTTTATCGCCAAAAGTAACACTCATATTAGAATAATTTCTAAAATTGATAAGATTTAATTTAGTGATTTTCATTTATTTACCATAAAAAGACCCATATAATCACCTATCCCCTATTAGAGTATTCCTATACGTACGTTTCTATTATACCATAAAATAGCCTTTAAAACATAAAAAAATAGTTTTTTTAAACTATTCTGTCAGTAATATTAACTTTGTTTACGTTT
>CANRQG010000014.1 GCA_947632735.1 uncultured Bacilli bacterium
TTTCTATCCAATTCATTTTCATTAAAAATATTATTTAAATGTTTTGTAATAGCTGGTCTTTGAACATCAAAAAGTTCGGCAATTGACTTTTGAGTCATCCAAAGAGTTTCATTTTCATATCTTACTTGAATACCTTTATCTTTTTCCTGTACTTTAAAAGTAATAAACTCTTCAGCACTACTTCTTATCATTAAATCTTTTGACATTTCTTCAGCTCCTTTACAACATTTATCCAAAAATGGAAAAACTTTTTTGGCAATTTCCTTTATTTATAATGGGTTGTGATGGTGTTTCCATAAATCCGTATCGCACAATTGATTACACTTTTATTAATCCTATTATTGTTTTTCATTTATATCACTCACTTTTTCATTTAATAATTTAATTTTTTCAGCACTATTTAGAATATCCAATTGATATTTACATATATCACTTAACATTTTAAATCTTTCTTCTTTATCTTTACCTTCTTTAATTAACTCAGCATTATGTGATTCTAAGTTAGATAAAACAGTTAATTCATTTATGGAAACATAATCTCTTACATTTGAATTTTTTGCTAACTCTGGATTTAATTCTCGCCATTTTTTAGCAGTAGTATGGGATAATATTACATTAAGGATATCAGCTTCTTCAGCATATTTTAACTATTCTTTATTTTTATAAAAATCATTATCAGGTAAGATGTAATTTTAATTGCATCTGTATGAATTAAATAATTATTCTTTGTAAGTATTCTTTTTACATCCCATTCTCTATTTTGATTTTCTAATTCTTTTAATCTTTCAAATTCTTTTATTAAATATAATTTAAATACAGGACTTATTGCAGATGCAAATTCAAATGCTATGTCTTTATGTGCATATGTTCATATGCCAATAGCATTTTTTTTCACACCACTCTGTGACACTAGGTGTAAATGTCAATAAACCAACCTGCTTTCTAAAGTGTTCAGATTCGAACACTTTAAAATTAGGATTATAAATTTATTCCCAAGTAGTTAAAAAATCTAATGTGCTTCTATTACGCAACCAATTTCTTATAACATTGGCAGCTCTTGAATTACTACTTCTTACTTTTGCTATATCTGAAATACAAATATAATCATTATCATTATCATTTAGCTTTGTAACATTTATTTTAATATCTTGAACTTCAATAATACTATTTTTCATAAATGCTTTTACCTCTTTTGTTAGTATCTCTAATAATAGAATATCATACTGTTGTTCGTCTTGTCAAATGTATAAAAAAGAAGAACAGGAGTGTAAATCTAATATACAGTTAGATTTCTTTTGTTCTTACTTTTTAAAGCCAAATCTATTAAAAGGGAATATTACAAAACTTGCTTTACCTAATATTTTTCGTTTAGTAAATGCTCCTAATAGACGACTATCAACAGATACACTTCTATTGTCTCCCAAAACAAAATATTCATTACTTGCTACTGTGGCAGTAAAATCATCTGTTGGCTCGTGATAATAATTTTCTTTTATTTTTCTACCATTTACATATAATTTATTATTTTTATATTCTATTTCTTCGCCAGGTAGGCCAACAACTCTTTTTATGATATATTCATCATCTTTTTCTACTACTACGATATCAAATCTTTTAATATCACTTAATTTATAGCTTATTTTATTTAAAATTAAAATATCTCTATTTAAAAGAGTTTGTTTCATTGAATCACCACTAACTAATACTGGTGTTGCGACATAATTTTTAAAAAGTATAATGGCTATTATAATAAAGACATATGTTAAAAGTTCTTTAATTGTAATTTTTTCTTCATTCTCTGTATCTTTCATATGACATCTCCTAAAATATCTTCCTTATCTATTATAGAATATAATTTGAACTGTCGCAAGAACTCTTGAAAAAAAAGATAATTAAAATGAAAATTTAATTATCTTTACAAACAAATTAATATTATTATCTTTTTGTTCTTTCTTTAATACGGTAGCCACCAACTTTTTCTTTAAGGAAGTTAAGTTTAGCTCTTCTAACTTTACCTTTTCTAACTACTGTGATAGCGGCTAGTTTAGGTGAATTAATAGGAAATGTTCTTTCTACACCAATACCACTAGAGTTTTTTCTAACAGTAAAAGTTTCTGATACAGAAGATCCTCTACGACCTACTACTACACCTTCGAAAGCTTGAATACGTTCTCTTTTTCCTTCAATGATTTTAACGTCTACTCTAACAGTATCACCAACACGGAATTCAGGAACATTTTTGTTAATTTGCTTTTCATTAATTTTGTCTAAAATATTCATAAGTTCTCCTCCTAAAAATTTTTTTAGTTAATCATAATCATAAAGACAAGCGGATTAACCCACTAGACAAACTAGATTATAGCATAATATGGTGATAAATGCAATTATAAATTTATTAAAATTAATAGGAGTAGATTATCGCAAGTTTAAAATCTGTTGTTCTGGAATGTTTGTACATTCTGATATTACGGATACACTTATTCCTTTTTTTAACATATTTTTAGCCACTTGTTGGCAGCCTGTTGCGATTCCTTTATTAGTTGCTGTATTTATTTTGAATCTTACATCGGTTTCGTAATCAACAAATCGTTGAAATTTTTTATCGTTATTTAGTTTTTCTATTCTTTCTTTATATTTCATTATATATTCATCTCCTTCATATTTTTTACAAAAAATATCTAATTGTTTTTTGTTTAAACCCAGCATTATTTTTGTTGATATTTATTGTATTAAAATTAATAGGAGTGGATTATCGTAAGTTTAAAATCTGTTGTTCTGGAATGTTTGTACATTCTGATATTACGGATACACTTATTCCTTTTTTTAACATATTTTTAGCCACTTGTTGGCAGCCTGTTGCGATTCCCTCCTCACGGCCTTCTTTAAGTCCTTTGGCAATTCCCTGTTCACGGCCTTTTTTGATTCCTCTTTCAATTCCCGTTGCGATTCCTTTATTAGTTGCTGTATTTATTTTGAATCTTACATCTGTTTCGTAGTCAACAAATCTTTGAAATTTTTTATCGTTATTTAGTTTTTCTATTCTTTCTTTATATTTCATTATATATTCATCTCCTTCATATTTTTTACAAAAAATATCTAATTGTTTTTTGTTTAAACCTAGCATTATTAAGTATTTATATTTTTCTATTTCTTCTTCATTTTTATCATACCATACGTTTATTATTTTGTCCATACTATATTCTATTATTTTCACGTTTTCTACGTAGAGGAAGTTACCTCTTTTATTACGGGGTCGATATTCTTCTACTATTCCATACTTTTTATTTAGCTTATAACTTAAGTCTATTTGAATAAAAGTATCTCCTACATTATAATCTTGACTACTTTCGGTCTTTGTACTTACTATTTTTTGGAAGAAACAATAGTTTCTTAATGAATTTTCACTATCCCTTGGATAATTTACTTCTACTCCTATATAGATATTATCATTAACACACATTAGTGAATCGACTATTTTTCTTCTTTCACCTAGATAGTTAATAGCTAATTCATTATTTAAAAACTGTAGTTTTTCTACTTCTATTCCTAGGGTATTTTTAAGAAAATTTTTAATAAGATAAGTATTATTTTCATTGCAGAAGAGCATTTTAAAAGCAATGTCGTAGCGACAGTTATGAAATGGTTTCATTATTACCTCCTTAAATTAAGATAAAGTAAGTTTACGATAAAGGAGGAAATATTGCAACTTGAGGAAATAGTAAATTCGGGCTTAAATTGTGCTTAAAAGATGATTTTTATTAGGAAAATTTGGTATTTTGCCTGTTTATTATAGTTAGAATTTGGGAAATTAGAAAATTATAAATTTTTGAAAAAAAAAGATGCCTATTAAAAGTCAGCATCTTTCATAACATATTGATATACTTTATCGACATCTTCTACATAGAATTCACTTTTTACTTCATTTACTTTTACATAAACGATAGGTTTTTCTAAAGCATCTCTAGCATCAAGTAATTCGGTAAAGCTTAATACTTTTATTAGTTTTTTATTAGTATCTACTTCATAACCATTTCTAGCTACAACGATTACTCTATCATATTCTCTTAATAGTTGTTTTAATTTACGTTGATATTTACTCTTAGAATTAGATACTTTTAATAATAATCTAATTAATTTAATTAGTACAGCAAGGCCAATGATAGCAGATACGATACCAAGAACACAGCAAACGTAATTACGTAAAGACCAACCTTTTTCTTCAACTACAACGTTCTTATTGTTATTCAAAGTTTGTGATTTTGAAATACCATAAGTTTGTTCACCAAGAGGTATTGTTACTGAAGAAATTCTTCTTGGACCAGTATTTTCATTTAAATATAGTATAACATCTAAGTAAGCATCAGAGTTAAGAGAATATCTACTCTTATAACCTGTTACATAGTTGTTGTAGTACTTGAAGTCAACATCTACATTACTGGTAAATTTAATTGTATCATTTTGATTTGAAATATTAGTGTTTGGTACTAAAACATCTTCTGATGTATATAATACTTTTTCATTATTATCCCTATCAACTATTTTTAATGAGCCAACTACATAATAGTCTAGGTTATAATCAATTGGGCTTGATAGTTTAACATTGTAGTCGAAAGTAACAGGAATATTTTTGGTAATTAATGAAAGGTATTGCATATTTTGACCTAGACAACTTTCTGAGTAATCAGAGTTTTCTTCTAAGCAGACTTTATAATCTGTACTACTACTTTCATTATAGTTTACTGTTTCACTTTCTGAATAAGTAACAGCGTCAATGATTAAGCCACTTGCTAGAGCTAAGAATAATATTGAGAAAAGAACCATTAGGGCAACACGAAGTTCATAACTGATATAGAAACCATTATTAATATTATTATTGATAGAAGGTGTTGATTCTTCTTTATGATTTTCTTCTAATTCTTCAACGTTAGAATAATCAAAATCAACTGTAGATTCTTCTAGTTCTTCAGAAGCTGCTTTACCTTTTTTATCTTTAGTATTTTTAGAATCTTCTTTCTTTTCTTCTTTTTTCTCTTCAGTATCTAGAGTTTCTTCAGTTTCCACTTTCTTTTCCTCTTTTTCTTCTTTCTTAGTATTTTCTGCAAATTCTTCTTCGTCTAAAAAATTAAACTTTTCTTCTTTTTCTTCATTTTTCATACTAGTCACCACCTAAAATCCATTCATTTAGTTTTACTGTTGGCCATCCGATAAATTTTATTTTAAATTTATACTTGCCAACCAAGTCTTTGTCTTCAACCAACCAATTATCCTCATTCTTGTTGTAGTCCCCCTTAGTGATGTAATATCTTACTCCGTGGATGTTTTTGATGTCAACGACACGATGGACTAAGACTACACCTTCTTTTCGGAAGGCGACTATTTCATCTTCCGAAACTTTCTTATCTTTTTTATCTAAAACAACGACATCTCCTTTGTCTATTGTTCCAGTCATACTTCCTGAACCTATTGTAAGGGCTAGGTATCGACCAACACCACTGACTAAGGCTATCATAACTGATAAGATAACCACCAATAGGACAGTTATTAAAGCACCAAGCTTTCTTTTCTTTAAGTCTCTTCGACTATTTTTTATTTTCTCTTTTTTAGTAAAGTAAACTTTATTTAAATAGTAAAGTAATAATAAAGGTATAACTGTTAAAATAGTATTTGATAAGTAATCACCTAAGTTTGGAATAATTGGAATGATATAAGTAGGTAATTCCATCAAAAGACGATATGTAATATTATTACCAACTGATGTTTTGTAACCTAAGTATGTTAAAAAGGCATTTTTACTTAATATTGGTAAAATTACTGTGAATAGCGTATCAAGAAAATCTAAACGAGAATTTACTTGTCCTAAGGAGAACTTAGTAACTATTTCAATAGCGGTTAAGACGATGGCTGTTATTATAAGTCCCTTTTTAAAATATTCACTCTTCTTAGCTAACGATACTCTGATTATTTCTATAATAACTATGAAAATACTTTGAGATATTACATTTGATAAGATACCTTTTAAAGTCATAGAGTAACCATTTCTTAAGAACCCTATAAAGTATCCTATTATGTAAGTAATTAGGTAATACAAGATTATCCATATTATTATAGTTAAAATAACATCTTTTGAAGCTCTCTCTTCCCTTTGTCGAACACCTAATAGCCAAATACATAAACCTAAAGGAATAAGTAAAATAGCTAAGTATACTAACATATTAAAACCTTTAATTATGAAAAATGTAAAGATTGCGATTAGTGCTAGTAAAGATTCAATCAAAAGAATTCTTTGAGATTCTTTTTTCATAAAATCTCCCCTTTTTATGTAGTTTGATTATATATTATTGAAAAACTCATACCTGATATTTTTACATCATCAACTGGTACATCTTGTTCGGCTGTTGACTTAAGTGAGAATTTTAAAGCCATTTTCTTAGTAGCACCATTAGTTAATTTATCATTAACAGTTACAGCTTTACCACTATATTCACCATTAGTAGTGTCACTAACATAAGTTAAATCAATTTGTAAGTTACTACATAGTCTTTGTCCATCTGTAGTTCCTGTTACACTACTTAAGCCCTCACATTTTAGTGTGCTACTAGTTGGTTGAGTTATGGTATTAATAATAGCATCGATGTCACCACCGTTTACAACATCAAAAGTAAAGGTAACTGAGTCAGTGGGGCTTTTAAGTTCTACTTTGAAGTCTTTTAGGGTTGTGCCCTCGACAATGCTTGGCAAAGTATATGATGCAGTACCAGAGTTGCCGGCAATTTGGACATTGGCAAAATGAACATCCCAACTAGCGGCATCAACACGACCAGAGCCTGATATTTTTAAATTTTGACTTAATACGGCATAAGCAACAGTAATACACGCAAGTACTATAGCCAAACCGATAATAGCTATTGTTTTAGCAGTTCTATTGTATCTCACTAACTATCACTCCTACCTAGTATATAAAAATTATATCATACTTTTTTTCTAATGAAAACTATTTTTTCTAAAAAAAAGACAAAGTGTCTTTTTAATTCATATCTTGTTGATAAGCGAAGACAATTTCAGGTAAATTAACTGTAACATTTCCTTTTGGAAGTTCAGTTTCGCTAGTTAGATATTCAACTTTTACCTTAATATCAATACTACTTCCAGATGCTAGTTCTTTATCAAGAACACTATTAATACCATTAGTTATTGGAGTACCATTGTATGTTACTGTGTATCTTATATTTGCTCCTGTATTGCTAGAGTCTCCACAAATAATTTGTTCATCGTTTTGCTTTGTATCTATATTATCACTTGTACAAGAGAATTTTTGGTCCCAACCAGTAATTGTTGCTAAAACAGCATCGATATCTCCTTTATTCTTTACTGGAATAGTTACTTCTACATAATCTGTAGGCTTTTTTAATTTAGCTGCAATATTAATTGTTGTAACACCACTTACAGTACTAGCATTAACTTCAGCTGAGGCATCAGCTCCACTAGTGCTAGTTGTTGGAGTCCCATCATTACTAATATCCCATTTAGCTGCGGCTACTTCAGCAGTACCACTAATCTTTAGTTGTTGTGAAAGAGATGCATAGGCTACTGAAAGACCAATTACAGCTACAACTAGAGCTACAATAGTAACTATTTTAAATACTCTATCTCCATTATTATTTTTTCTGTTATGATATTCTTGATGTTCTACTTTATAATCTTCATTCATATATTTTTCCTCCTACTATGTTAAAAGTATATCACATTACTAAATTCTTTAAAAGATTCTTTTTTTAATATTTACATAAACTTTACAATTACATTACCTGTTGAAAAATAAATTGAATTTCAGGTAATAAAACAGTAACCTTATGAGTTGAGACATTACTACTACCAGGTAGATACTCAACTTTAATTTTAACCATCTTAGTAACACCACTTCTTAAGTTTAAATCGTCAACTCCACTAGTCCCTTTAGTTAAAAGGTCATTATCGTAAGTTATAGTATATCTAACTTCAGCTCCATTATTACTAGAGTCACCACAGATAATACGTTCATCTCTTTCTTTAGTATTACCCGTTCCAGTACAACTTATTTTACCATCAACACCAGCTACATAAGCTAAATAAGCATCAGTATCACCAGCATTTTTAATTGGAACAGTTAACTCTCCAAAATCACCTGGTTTTCGTAAAGTAACTTTTAAATTTTTAATAACTGTTACACCATCATAACTTTCCGTTTCATAAGTAATATTTCCATCGCCACCACTACTAGTAACAGGACTAAGACCGTTTTTTTCATTAGGAATAGCAATATTCCATCCAGTTTCATTTACCTTAGTACTACCAAATATTGTCAATTTTTTAGATAAACTAAGATAAGCTATTGACAAAGCTATAACAATAATTACTAAGGCCGTTATTGTAATGATTTTAAATCTTCTATCACTCTTACTTTCTACCATATATATCACCTCTATTATTAAGAGTATATCACATTGTTTTTTTCTTTAAAAGTTTTTTTGTACAAGAAAATGACAAGTGGACAAAGAAAAAGAACACCGAAGTGTCCTTATACAAATCATTTATTAATTATCTTTTTTTATTAAGCAGCTGTTGTATCTTGATTGTAGTTGAAAATCATTTCACCAAATGTAATTGTAACTGGGTTTGCAGGTAAATCAGTTGCCTGTATATCTTCCTTATATTTTACAGTAATAGTAATTGGTTGTTTACCAGTTTTAGCAGCTAATTTTTTATTTGCTTCACTAGTTATTGTACTACTACTAGTAACATCTTCACCAGCATATGTAACTTTGTATTCAACACTACCACCACTCTTTAAGTCCTTTGATGCTCCACAAACTTTTTCTGCAGAAGCATCTTCATCATCAGCACTTGTACAAGAAATTGTAGAGTTGCTTATTGTATCTAGTACGGCAGGAATATCACCTTTGTTTACGGCATTTAAATTAATTGTAACACTATCACCTGGATATTTTAAAGTTACTGCTAAGTCCGAGATAACATTCTTACTAATTGTATAACTAGCTGATGCTCCAGTACCTGTCTTTGTAAAACCTGGCTCACTTACTTTTTCAAGTTGAATATCCCAACTTGCCTTTTCAACTGTAGCAGTTCCACTAATTTTTAAGTTTGCAGATAATGTTGCATAAGCTACTGATAAGCATAGTACAGCTACACATAATGCTATGGCTGTGATAATTTTAAATGATCTGTTTTCTTTATTATTTTGTTGCATTTTATTTTTCCTCCTTTATTTTCTCAAGTATAGCATAATAATTTTTTCTTTGAAAGAGTTTTTAAAAAACTTTACACAAAATTTTCATAAAATTCTTTTATTAGACAATAAAAGTATTGAAAATGCTAGTATTTTCAATACTTGTTAAGTTTACAGTGTAAAGATGAATTATTTACCTTTAGACCTTTTTTCATAATAAGTATTTAGTTCATATAGGCGCATAGTAGCTTCTTTTTGTAAAGCTTTTAGTTGTTTAGACATAAATTCTAATTCTTTTTGTTTTAAATATTCTCTATAACGGCTTTTTATTTCTACTTTAAATCTTTCTATTTGATTTAGAGCTTCTCTAAAACTTTCTCCACTATCGTCATCACTTATTAATAATTCGGTTAGTATCGCTATTAAGCGGTTATATTTTTTAGAGACTTTTTTATAGATTAAGGGATGAGCTAGTTTTTTACTTGACACTTCAATATTAGATATTTTAGAAGAAGCTATATTTAAACTTTTATTAGAAGTCATTTTAAAACCACTAATATTTTTTAATTCTTCTTTATCTATTAATTTATATTTATTTTTTTCTTTATTTACTACATACATATAAAACACCTACTTTTCTAATAAATCAGGTCTTATTTCTTTAGTTTTTTTAAGACTTTCTTTATGACGATATTCTTCTATTTTTTTATGGTCTCCTGATAAGAGAATATCTGGTACTTTTAGACCTTTAAAATCTCTAGGTTTTGTATATGTTGGATAATCTAGGAGATTATCATTAAATGAATCTTCTAAATGGCTTTGTTCATTGATAACACCTGGTAATAATCTAGTTATAGTGTCTACTAAGACCATTGCTGGTATTTCGCCACCTGTTAAGACATAATCTCCGATACTTATTTCTAAGTCTACTATTTTTCTTATTCGTTCATCAAAGCCTTCATAATGGCCACAGATAATAATTAAGTGTTTTTCTTTGGATAAGTCATAAGCCATTTTTTGTTTATAGGGAATACCACTAGGAGTTAGTAAAATAACTTTAGAATAGTCTTTTTTTAAACTTAAAACGCAATCAAAGATGGGTTGAGGCATAAGAACCATACCGGCTCCACCACCATAGGCAACATCGTCAACTTTATGATGGGAATCAAGAGAATAATCTCTAAAATTATGGATATTTATTACTACTTTATTTTTTTCTTTAGCTCTTTTGATAATAGACTCATCAAAGATATTTGTAAACATATTAGGAAAAATAGTTAGAATATCGATAAGCATATAATCACCTTTTTCATTCATATTCGATAATAATTTCTTTTTTTTCTTTATCTATTTTAATTATTTGGGGCGAATTAAAAGGAATTAATATTTCTTTGTCAAGTAAAATTCTTAGTATTTTATTTTTAGGACTTGCTAAAAATATTTCTTTTATTATTCCCTCTTTTTTATTATTTGTCAATACTTTATAAGTAATTAAATCTTCATCTAAGACTTCGTTAGATGAAAGATTTAATTCATTTTTTTTAAAATAAACATCTTTTTTTAAAAGAAATAGGACTTCATTAATATTAGAATAGTCATTTAAAGTAACCATTTCAAAGTTCTTATGATGGCGATAGGTTTTTATTTCATATTCTTTATTATCAATATATAGTTTATTTTTTACTTTAAAGACTCTTTCTTTATAAGGAAAATTAGATAATATTCTTATTTCTCCTTTAATACCGTGAGTATTTACTATTTTACCTATTTTTATATAATCATTCATATTTACTCTCCATTTAATTCATATAATAAAATACTTGTCGCTACTGAAACATTTAAGCTTTCGACATCTTTGTTAAGAGGAATATAAATATTCTTCTTACAAAGATTTCTTATTTCTGGTTTTACACCTTGACCTTCATTACCCATTATTAAAGCAAATTTTTCTTTTTCTTTAGAAGTTAAGCTTTTTACATTAATACCTTCTTTAACATTAGTCCCATAGATAGGAATATCTTTTGTTTTAATATAATTAAGTGCTTCTTTTAAATCCATTTTAACAATATTTAGATAATTATAAATACCTTGTGTTCCTCTTAAGACTTTACTATTATATAAGTCAACTGTATCTAAGGATAAAACAAGAGTATCGATATTAAAGGCTTTACAACTACGAATAATAGTACCTAAATTACCAGGGTCTTGAATATTATCTAAAAGAAGTATTTTATTACCTAATATTTCATTACTTATTTTCTTGGTACAAAGTCCAATAACAGTACTTGGTGTATCGAGAGAAGATATTTTTTTCATAACTTCTTTAGATATAAAAGTAGTTTTTATATCTAAAGAAAAGTCTTCTTGGGCAAGAATAAATAGTTCTTTAAGAGTATTATTTTTATTTGCTTCTAAAACTAGATGTTTACCTTCTACTAAATATTCATTAGTTAAATCTCGATATTTTTTTTGTTTTAATTTAAGTAAATATTTTACTTTTTCATTATCTAGACTAGTAATCATTAAAACTCCTTCATTTCTTCACGATATTTTTTATAATTAGGCATATTTTCTTCTACTAAATGCCAAAAACTTTTAGAATGGTCTGGATAAACTAAATGAGATAATTCGTGGATAATAACATAATCTAAGTAAGAAAGGTCTCTTTTTATTAATTCTAAGTTAAGAGTAATTACTTTCGTTTTTATATTACAAACACCCCATCTAGAAGTCATTTTTCTAATTCTAAGAGTTGGTTTAGGTATCTTTCTTGTAAAATTATTATAGTTTTTAGCTAAATAAACAGGAAAAATTTCTTGAGCTTTTTTCTTATACCAAGTATCAAGAGAAAAATCTCTAGAGAAAAAGACTTTATTATTACCAATAGTTAAATCTTTTTTATCAACATAAACAATGTCATATTTTTTACCTAAATAGTAAAAACCAGTATTATTAGCTTTCTTAGCTTTTACTTTAGCAAGCATCTTTTCTATTTGATAATAGTTTTCATTAAGAAGTTTTTCAATATAAATAGTTGGGGTTAAATAATTAGTTGTTACTTTTAGAGTTAAATCTTTTGTTACTCTAATATAAGTAAATTTATTAGCCTTTTTTCTTTCAATAGATACATCTATATATTCATCATTTACTTTAAAACGCATCTTTCTCACCTCTTTAATTGTAACAAATTTTTGTATAAAAGGAAAATTTTTTTACAAGATATTATTAGAGGAGGAGTTAATTTGGATATTAATATAAGACAACATATTATAAATAATTTTAAAGGAGATAATTATGCTAGTTTAAAAAGAGCTATTGATGAAGCTGTCAAAAATAATGATGAAGTTACTTTACCTGGACTTGGTGTTTTTTTTGAACTCATTTGGGAAAATGCATCAGTTGAGTTAAAAAATGATTTAATAGAAATAATTAGAAAAAGAGTTAACCAAGCAAAAAACTGAAAAAATTTTTTTCAGTTTTATTTATCTCTTAAAGTAGCTTTTAAGGTTTTTTCAACTTTATCAATGATAGAGTTAAATTCAAGCATTACTTCTTCTTCAGTTAATGTTTTAGTAGTATCCATAAAGGTTAATTTATAAGCTAAGGATTTTTTATCAGAAGCAATTTTGTCACCAGTATATAAATCAAATAATTCAATATTAGTTAATCTTTTAGAAGAGGCCTTTTTTATAGTATCAATTATTTCTTTAGAAGAAATATCTTTATCAACAATAAAAGCTATATCTTTAATAATAGATGGATATTTAGAAATATCTTTATATTTCATTTTAGAAGTCTTAAGACTAAGCAATTTATCAAGATTTATTTCTAGTAAGTAAACATCGTCTTTTAGCGTTTCGGGATGGATATGACCTAAGAAGCCAAGAATCGTACCGCCAACATTTATACAAGCACTCATTCCAGGATGTAGTTCTTTAGGAAGGTCGCCTTTTTGAAAGGAATATCTATTTTCATAACCTAAGAAGTCAAGAATATTTTCAGCTATTCCTTTTAAGATGTAAAAGTCGACACGTTCTTTTTTGATGTCTAGGAAGTAATCACCACTTAAGAGAATACCTAGATGTAGTTCTTCTTTATAAGTAGTATTTTCTTTATAGAAACATTTAGCTATTTCAAATAAAGAAAGATTAGTATTATTACGAGCTTTATTATAAAGATAAATTTCTTTTAGAGAATATAATAAGCTATTACGAAGTGTATTACGGTCTTCACTCATAGCGTCATTTAAATAAATTGGAGTAAACTTTTCAGTAGTAAAATCAAAGACGTGCTCTTTAGGTATTAAAGTATAACTCATAGTTTCATTTAAACCGAGACTAGCTAATTGGTGTTTTAGAGCTCTTTTAGTTTTATTATAAGCTCCTAGAGAAACATTTAAGACCGGTAATTTACCTTTAATATTATCCATTCCATAGATTCTACCTACTTCTTCGATTAAATCTTCTTCAATAGAAATATCTCTTCTTCTAGTTGGAACTTCTACTTCTAGAGAATCTTTTTTCGTAACAGTAAAAGTTAATCTTTCAAGAATAGAGATTACTTCTTCTTCACTAATAGTAATACCTAGAACTTTATTTAATTTATTTAAAGATAGATTAATTTTTTTATTTTCTTTAGCTAATTTATCATAGGTAACAGTACCTGTCATTATCTTAGCTTTTGCATATTTTTCTAGTAAAGCACAACTTCTTTCAATAGCCATATAAGTTCTATTAGGATCTAAGCCTTTTTCAAAACGGTTGCTGGCTTCACTACGAAGAATTTTTTTAGAAGTTTTTCTTATTTTTATATTATCAAAAATAGCTGATTCTATGATGATATCTTTAGTAGTATTTTCTACTTCTGTAGATAAACCACCCATTACGCCAGCTAGGCCTACTGCTTCTTTAGGAGTAGAAATAACAATATCATCAGGGCTTAGGGTTCTTTTGATATTATCAAGGGTAGTAAGGGTTTCATTTTCTTTAGCATTACGAACGATAAGGGTATCACCTAAGCTATTAGCGTCATAGAAATGAAGAGGTTGTCCGGTTTCTAGCATTACATAATTAGATATATCAACAACGTTATTAATTGGTCTTATTCCACTAGCGATAAGACGATTTTTAATAAAAGCGGGGCTTTCTTTAATAGTAACATTTAGGGCTTTTTTAGCTAAGAATAAGGGACAATCTGTGGTTTCTATTTTTATTTTGAAGACGTCATTTACATTTTCTTTTACTTCACTATGATTTAAGTCAATAGGTTTAACTTTTTTATTATAAATAGCGCCTAGTTCATAAGCCATACCAAGGATACTTAGTAAATCACCACGATTAGAAGTTAATTCAAAGTCAATTACTTCATCATCTAGTTCTAAAGCGGAAATAGCATCTATTCCTATTTCAGTAGTAGCGGGAAACTCATAAATACCAGCGTGGTCTTTTTCTTCTAGGAATTTATTTTCTAAGCCAAGTTCAGCTAGGGAACAAAGCATACCGTTAGATTCAGCGCCTCTAATAAGGCCTTTTTTGATGGTACCACCAGGTAAGATAGCGCCAGCTTTGGCAACTATTACTTTTAGGCCTTTACGACAATTAGGAGCACCACAGACAATATTTAATTTTTCAGTACCAATATCAACAACACAGCAGTGAAGATGGTCGCTATCGGGGTGATTTTCACAGCTTATTACTTCACCTACTACTAAGTTAGTACAATTAATTAGGGAAGAAGCACTATCATATTCATTACCTACACTGGTCATATCTTCAGCTATTTTAGTAATAGAAAGATTTTTATCTAAATCAAGATAATCACTAACAAATTTTCTACTTAACTTCATAGGTATCATCCTTTCTATTAAATTGTTCAATAAATCTTATATCATTACCATAGATAGTTCTAATATCAGGAATGCCATATTTAAACATAGCAAATCTATCAATACCAGTACCAAAGGCAAAGCCTTGATATTTCTTAGGGTCATAGCCACACATCTTTAAAACATTAGGATGAACCATACCAGCACCTAAGACTTCTATCCAACCAGTTTGTTTACAGAGATTACAGCCTTTACCTTGACATTTAAAACAACTAACATCTACTTCAACACTAGGTTCAGTAAAGGGAAAATAACTAGGTCGAAAACGTATTTCGGTCTTTTCACCAAGGATTTTTTTACAAAACATTTCTAAAGTTCCTTTTAAATCAGCCATAGAAACATCTTCATCAATAACTAAGCCTTCTATTTGCATAAATTGATGAGAATGAGTGGCATCTTCATCACGACGATAGACTTTACCAGGACAAACAATTCTTAATGGTCCTTTAGTAGTATTTTCTTCCATAGCGTGAACTTGAGCAGTTGATGTTTGGGTACGTAGGAGAAAGTTTTCAAATTCATCTTTTAAGTAGAAGGTATCTTGAGCATCTCTAGCAGGATGACCTTTAGGAACATTTAGTTTTTGGAAACAATTTTCATCAGTTTCTATTTCTGGTCCTTCATAAACCGTATAACCCATTGATACAAACAAGTCTTCAAACTCTTCAGTAATTAAAGTCATTGGATGAAGAGAGCCTTTTTTGATTTTTTTACTAGGTAAAGTAATATCAATTGTCTCATTAGATATTTTTTTATTTAATTCTTCTTTTTTAAAGATTTCTAACTTTTCTTCATAGATATTATTAAATAAAGTACGAAGCCCATTAACAGCTAGACCATAAGACTTTTTTTCTTCATTAGGAATATTTTTAATAGAACTATTTAATTCAGTAATAAGGCCTTTTTTTCCTAGATATTTAACTTTTAAATCATTAAGTTCTTTTTCATTAGAAGCAATTTTTAAATCTTCTTCTAGTAATTTTTTAGTATCTTTTAGTTTGTCATTATTCATATTTACACCTCTTTAGCTTATTATGCTTTTCTTATTTTTCAGTTAAGTTTATCCGACGGGACAAAACTAACAAAAAAAACTATAAATATAAGGACGAGATAGTCGCGGTACCACCTTATTTTATAGTTTTACTATACACTTTTTTCTTTTAACGCAAGAAATACGCTTAGGATTAGTAAGGACTTAGAAAGACGAATTCATAAACTATATTTGATTATTCACACCAACCATAATCTCTCTTTAAAATAATCATTTATTACTACTTCTTCATCAGAGTCGATATTATTACTATATCATAAAATTTGTTATTTTTCAAATGTTAAACAGTTAAAAGTTCATTTTCTTTTTCTTTTAGCTTTTCTTCTACTTTTTTATTATAGTCATTAACTAAATCTTGAATATCTTTTTCCATTTTCTTATGTATATCTTCAGGAAGTTCACATTTTTTTAAGGACTCTAGAGCATCGTGACGGATATTTCTAATAGAAACTTTACCATCTTCAGCTAGAGCTTTTACTTGTTTAGCTAGTTCGTGACGACGTTCTTCGGTTAATTCTGGTATAACGATACGAATAGTTTCACCATCATTACCAGGAGTATAGCCTAGGTTAGATGCTAAAATAGCTTTTTCAATGGCGCTTAAACAACTCTTATCAAAGGGCTTAATTAGTAGTTGTCTTGCTTCTGGTACAGAGATAGTTGCGAGTTGTTTTAAGGGGGTCATACTACCATAGTAATCAACAGTAATGCCATCTAAACTAGAGGGGTTTGCTCGTCCAGCTCTTACAGTACGAAGTCTTTTTTCTAGATTTTCAATTGCTTTATCCAAGTTTTCAGTTACTTCTAAAATAATCATTTCACTATCCATTAATAATCTCTCCTTAAAGTTAATTATAATATATTTTTTTTAGAAAATAAAGTTAGACTTCACAAATATATAAAATTAGGAATAAAAAGAAAAGGGCTAATAAAAAGAAGATTATCGATAGAATAATAACGGTAATAGTTAATATGTCTTTTTTAGGACGAATTATTTCGCTATCGTCATCTATTATTTGTTTACGAATATCGGATGGCTTAGGCTCTTTGATGGTTGGTTCTTTTGGCAATGCTCGCTCTTCTTCTAGTTTGGGATGGTTAGGCGCACTTTCTTTTTGGCTATTTAATTTTACTTTGATAGTCTTAGTCTTAGGAAGAATCTTTCTAGTATCATCAAGCTTTTTTTCAGCTTCGATTTCGTCTTTTGGATTTTTAATATCAAGCTTTGTATCTAATGCATATATTTCACGAAGTTCTTTTTCTAGTTCAGTTTCTGTAATAATTCGAGGCTTTAGTAAGGCTTCTTCTTTAGCTGGTTTAGCTGATTTTGTTGTCTTTGGTTCAGCGATTTTAGAGGTTGCATTTCTTTCGCTTGGCTTTTTTTCTTGTGATGTAGTCTTTTTAGTATTAGTAGATGTTTTCTTAGGTGCTTTACTTTCAATAGTTTCAATAGCTTTTTTCAAGGAAAGTTCTTTTTTCTCAGTTATTTTCTTAGTTGTTTTTAAAGCCGTTACTTCTTCTTTAGTCTTAGAAGTTTCAGCTACACCTCTTTTACTTTTTTCTACACTCTTAGGAGGAGAGACTTTTTTTACGGTCTTTCTAGTTGAAGAAGTTGTTTTTGATGTTTCTTTTTTCTTTTTATCAGTTAATTTTTGTTTTTCCGGTAATTTTTTCTTTTCGCTAGCTAATTTTTTCTTACTTTTTGAAGTCTTTAATGCTTCTAATTCTTCTTTTGTTTCAGATATTTCAGCAACGCCTCTTTGACTCTTTTTAACACTCTTAGGTGAAGAGACTTCTTTAACTATTTTTTTAGTTTTTACTTGTTTTTTAGTGTTTGACCCCTTCATTATTTCACCACCTGTTTTCGCCATATTATAGCAAATTTTATGAGATTTTGCAATTAAATATGCAAAGATTTAGGACTTTTTTTTGCAAAAATAGAATTTACTTTTTTCTTTTAAGTATATGATAGCTTAAGAAAGAGTAATTTTCAATTTAGGAAAAAAAATAATATGTCAATGCTTGTAAACAAAGGGATAGTTTGTTTTTGACATATTATTTTATAAGTTAAGCAGCTTTTATTTGACTCATTACTTCGCTAGCAAAGTCTTCTTGTTTCTTTTCAATTCCCTCACCAACAGCGAATCTAGTCATAGAGATTATTTCACCGTTATTATTTTTAACATAGTCTTTAACACTTAGACTAGAGTCTTTTATAAAGGCTTGCTCCTCAAGACAAATTTCTTTATAGAATTTATTTAAGCGACCAATAACCATCTTTTCAGCAATATCAGCGCTTTTACCTTCAGCCATAACTTGTTCTTTAATGATATGACTTTCTCTTTCAACAAGATCAGCTGGGACTTCTTCTCTTCTTAGAGCGGTTGGGTTCATTGCACAAGCTTGCATAGCAACATCTTTTGCGACTTCTTCGTTAGCTCCTTTTAAAACTACTAGGGTACCAATTTTACCACCCATATGCTTATATGAACCAAAAACTTCATCAGCATTCTTAGTAATTTTAAGGAAACGGCGGAAGCTTATTTTTTCACCAATTTTAGCTGTTAAGGCAACTAATTTAGCATTAACTGTTTCACCAGCCATATCTAGTTCTAAAGCTTCTTCTAGAGTTTTAGCATCACTAGTTAAAAGAGTATCAGCTAGACTATCAACAAAATTTGTAAATTCAGCATTTTTAGCAACAAAGTCAGTTTCAGAGTTTACTTCTAAAATAACAGCATCATTGTCAGCTATTTTTATTTGACATAGTCCTTCAGCAGCAATACGACTTTCTTTCTTAGCAGCTTTAGCAATACCTTTTTCTCTTAACCAATCAATAGCTTTTTCCATATTTCCTTCAGTTGCTTCTAAAGCTTTTTTACAATCAAGCATTCCAGCACCAGTTTTTTCTCTTAAATCTTTTACATCACTTGCTTTAAACATTTTTTATTCTCCTTTATTCTTAAAATTAAAAGGGTTTAGTACCCTAAAAGATTACTTAGATAAAGCTTCAATAAGTTCAGCTTTCTTCATTGTTGAATAACCTTTAATATTAGCATCCTTAGCCTTAGCTTTTAAATCAGCTAGAGTTAAAGTAGTTAAATCAGTAGTTGCTTCTTGTTTTTCTTCTTTAGAAGCTTTTACTGGTTCTTCTTTCTTTACTTCTTCTTTTGGTTCTTTTTTATCTTCAGTTAATTCTTTTTCTTTTACTTCTTTTGGTTCTTCAGTTTTAGAAGTTTTTGCTGTTTCGTCTTTTACATCTTTTTTAGTTTCAGTTTTAACTTCTTTAACTTCCTTTTTATCTTCTGTTTTTGATTCTTTCTTAGTTTCTTTTTTATCAGCCTTATCAGCTTTGGCTTTATCTTCTTCACTTATAAAGTCGATTATTTCATTACCGTTAGCTTCAGCAATAGCGTTAGTTAAAACACCTATTAATAATTTTACTGACCTTACAGCATCATCATTGCCAGGAATAACATAATCAACCATATCAGGGTCACAGTTAGTGTCAACGATTCCGAAGACAGGGATACCTAGAATACGAGCTTCTTTGATAGCGATTTCTTCTTTACGTGGGTCTACAATAATCATAGCTTGAGGCATTTTCTTCATTTCACGGATACCACGTAAGTTTTTATCTAATTTTTCATATTCTTTTCTTATTTTAATAACTTCTTTTTTAGGAAGAGCTTCAAAAGTACCATCAGTTTCTTGTTTTTCGATTTCTTCCATACGTCTAATTCTAGAACGAATAGTCTTAAAATTAGTAAGGGTACCACCTAACCATCTTTCGTTAACGAAATACATATTGGTTCTAGTAGCACTTTCCTCTGCTGCTTCTTGAGCTTGTTTTTTAGTTCCAACAAAGAGAACTTTTCCACCGTTAGCAGATATTTCTTTTAAAGCTTCATAAGCTTCTTCTAGTTTCTTTACAGTTTTTTGTAAATCAATAATGTAAATATCATCACGAGTAGTGTAGATGTATTCCTTCATTTTAGGATTCCATCTTCTTTTTTGATGTCCGAAATGAACACCAGCTTCTAATAAATAATTCATTGATACTATAGTCATAATTTTTCTCCTTCGTTTTATCTTCTATTAGCTTCTAATACTAATCACCCTTAGGCACTAGACTAGTAAATTCACTAATATGTTTATTTTTCTAAAGCTTCTATTATTTCAGCTTTCTTTAAGCCAGTAACATTTATTTTCTTTTTACTAGCAACCTCTTTTAATTCAGCTACTGTCATTTTAGAGTAATCAACTTTTTCTTCTGTTACTTCTTTTTTAGCAGTAGATGTTTCTTTCTTTGTTTCTTTTTTAGCTTCTTTTGTTGGTTCTTTTTTATCATTTTTACCATTTATAGTTACTTCACGACCAATTACTTCTGTCATTTTAGTAATCTTACCAGCTTTACCCTCTTTAGCAACTTTAACAAATTCACTAAACATCTTTGGGTCATTTATGGCGATTTCAGATAACATTTTACGGTTAACTTCAACGCCTGCTTTAGTAAGTCCTTCAATAAATCTTGAATAACTGATGCCTTCTTGACGACAAGCAGCGTTAATTCTTGTAATCCATAACTTTCTAAATTCTCTTTTCTTTTGTTTTCTATCTCTAAAAGCATATTGGCCAGAATGCATCAATTGCTCTTTAGCTGTTTTATATAAACGATGCTTACTACCAAAGTAGCCTTTAGCTTCTTTTAATACTTTTTTGTGACGAGCTTTTGTTACTGCTCCATTTTTTACTCTTGCCATATTTATCCTCCTTATTTTAATTTAGATTAAATGATATTTTTTAATCTATTTTGGTCAGCTTTACTTAAATTTGAGCCTTTTCTATTCTTTCTATTAGCATTTGTGCTTTTGTAGCCAGTATTATGACGACTACCAGGTCTTCCGATTTTACAATCGTTTTTACGTTTAGTTACTACTTTTGCTGTTCCTTTATGGGTTTTTATTTTTGGCATTTTTCTTTCCTCCTACTATTTGTCTTTTTTTGGTACTAATAACATAGTCATTGTTCTACCATCTAGTTTAGGCTTTTGATCTACATCCGCAATTTCACTAACTCTAGATGCAAAGCGTTCTAGAACTTCCTTACCTAATTCTGTATGAGCCATTTGACGACCTTTAAAGCGAATGGTAAGTTTTATTCTGTCACCTTTTTCTAGATACTTAGTGGCATTTCTTAATTTGGTCTCAAAATCTCCTACATCAATAACAGGTGATAAACGATATTCCTTTAGTTCAGACATATTGGCCTTTTGTTTTTTTAAGGCTTCTTTTTCCTTTTTCTGTTTTTCATAACGGAACTTGTTATAGTCCATTAGTTTACAAACAGGTGGGTTGGCATTAGGACTTATAAGTACTAAGTCAAGCGCAGCATAAGTTGCGAGTGTCTTAGCGTCTTCAAGAGACTTAATTCCTACTTGCTCCCCATTAGGTCCAATTACTAATACTTGTGGAACTCTAATTTGCTCATTAATCAACAAGTTATTTTTATCTTTTGCGATATCTAACACCTCCATTAAAATTAAGAAAAGCGGATATATATTTATATCCACTTCAAAGCAAAAATAAGAAACTATTTAGTTTTTTCTTTGGCTTTTTACCTATTGCTGTTCGCTAATCAGGTGGATATAAATCTCTTTCCTTTTTCTCGACTAGTAATATTTTATGCGTAAATTACTGAAAAGTCAACACTTTTTTAGCTTTTTAGCAGTAATTTTTATTGTTTTTTTAAATATTAAGCGGTTCTTTTATACATATATACTGTTATATAGGCATCTTGGACACTTATAGACTTTCCTCCACCCGTTGCGCCTGTATTACTAGCTGTTCCTGTAAATGTACTTGTGACAGTTCCAGCGGCAGTTACGGAATGGGTGTGGTTCGCGCTATTAGCAGAAGTTGTTCCACTATAGGTATGTGAATGATTTCCTGTTGCTGTTAGATATTGCCCTACTACAGAACTACCGGGGTTAATAAAAGCTCCATTTTGTATCCAGTCAGCTCCTCCACCCTGATGCGTAGTAACATTATAAGACATATATATTCCGTGAGTGTGATTTCCATTTGGTTCTGTTGTGCCACTGAATGTATGGGTATGGTTAGCTGACTGGTTTCCTGATGTTACCTCTGTTCCTTTGAAAGTGCTTGTTATACTTCCAGCTGGGGTAAAGGAATGAGTATGACTTGGTAAGTTATCTGTTGCTAATGTAACAGTATTGGCTCCTCCTGTTTGTTCACTTTTACCACTTGAGCTTAAGAGTGTTCTTCCATCTCCATATATTGCCCACTCCCCACCTAGAGCTTCCTTTACTTGAGCTGTAGTTGAGAGTGTTGTAGTTATATAAATACTTCCTACTGGATAGATCTTATCTAAAAAGTTATCGACTTTACTTTCAAACTTTGTACAAGTTCCATCTATCGCATCTTGGACATTATCAGCAAGTAGTCCTGAATTATCTTTATAATAAACGTCCTTACTATTCATTATAGTCTCTGCAAAGCAACAAGAAAAGAATGTTGATAAGGTAACCCCTATTATTAAAGCGACGATTATTTTTATATTTGTTTCCATTTTTTTCACCAACTTTTTCTTGCACAGTTTTTATTTTTTTCTTAATAAAATAATACCCCCCCCCC
>CANRQG010000015.1 GCA_947632735.1 uncultured Bacilli bacterium
GGGGGGGGTATAATCTTATTAGAAAATAATAAGAGTTGTGCAAGAAAAGTTGGTGAAAAAAATTGAAAACAAATATAAAAATAATAATCGGAGTCGCAATTGGTATTGCCTTATCAACTACTTTGTCATATTGCCTAGCCGCAACTTTAATAGATAGTAAAAATGTCTACTACAAAGACAATTCTAATTTGTTAGCCGATAATGTGCAAGATGCGATAGACGGAACTTGTACTAAATTTGCAAGTAAAGTTGATAATTTTTTAGACAAGATTTATCCAGTAGGAAGTGTTTATATAAGTACAACATTAGATACACCAGAACAAGTTAAAACTGCATTAGGAGGAGAATGGGCAGTATATGGCAAAGGACAAACTTTAGTAGGAATAGATACAAGTCAAACAGAATTTAATACAATAGGAAAAACTGGAGGAGCAAAGTCAATATCTTATACACCAAGTGGAACAATAGGAAGTACAGGACTTACGATAAGTCAAATACCAAGTCATAGCCATTCTTTTACACCATCTGGAAGCGTCACAAGTACCTTTACAGGAAGTCAAGTTAATACTAGTACTACAGGCAACCATTATCATACTACTACAATGTACGGTGAATCACCATATAGGTTTTCATATGGTACGCAAAGTGATGGTTATGTACACTGGGGTAGTACATATGCAGCTGCCTCAAGTACTACAGGTAATCACTATCACACAGTAACCGCTGCTGGCACGGTAGCAAGTACTTTCACAGGAAAAGATGGTACAACTGGAGTCGCAGGTAAAGGCACCACCAGTGATGGTCACACTCATAGCTTTACAGGAACAACAGATAGTATAAATAACCTTCAACCTTATATAACCGTCTATATGTATAAAAGAATCAGTTAAAAGCTTCTTATTTTCTTTTTTCTACTGTCCAAATAGTGTTAAATTTAAATTGTATATATTGAAACGAAATAAAGAACACTATATAATAGAAGTAAATAAGGAGGATATAAAAAATGATAAGAGTTGCGATAAACGGCTTTGGTAGAATTGGTCGCCTAGCTTTTCGTTTAATGGAAGAAGATTCAGAATTTGAAGTAGTTGCGATTAATGACTTAACTGATGCTGAACAATTGGCTTACTTATTAAAATACGACACTAATCATCGTAATTATCGTCTTGATGAGATATCTCATACAGAAGATTCAATAATTGTAGGCGTTAAAAAAATAAGAATTTATGCTGAAAAAGACCCCGCTATGTTACCTTGGAAAGACTTAGATATTGATGTAGTTTTAGAATGTACTGGTCTTTTCACATCTGAAGAAAAAGCAATGGCTCATATTAATGCTGGTGCCAAGAAAGTAATTATTTCCGCTCCAGCTAAAGGTGATGTAAAAACTATAGTTTACAATGTTAATCATCATATCTTAACTAAAGAAGAAAAAATTATTTCCGCTGCGAGCTGCACTACTAACTGTCTTGCCCCAGTTGTTGATGTACTTGACAAAACTTTTGGCATTAAAAAAGGCTATATGACAACAGTTCACGCTTATACAAATGACCAGGCCACCTTAGATATTGCTCATAAAAAAGGAATTAAAGCTCGTCGTGGAAGAGCTTGTGCTGCTAACATAGTCCCAGCATCAACGGGAGCAGCTTCCGCTATTGGCAAAGTTTGCCCTAACTTAGAGGGTAAATTAGAAGGAGTCGCTATGCGTGTACCGGTCCCAACAGGCTCAGTAATTGACCTAGTTTTAGAATTAGGAAAAAATGTTACTGTCGAAGAAATTAATGCTGCTTTAGAAAATAATCAAAATGAAACTCTAAAATATACATTAGACCCAATTGTTTCTAGCGATGTTATCGGTAGACGTTGTGGAGCTTTAGTAGATGGCTTATCAACATCTGTTTTAGACGTTGACAATTCTCAACTAGTAAAAGTCGTTGCTTGGTATGATAACGAAATGAGTTATACTGCTCAAATGATTAGAACAGCTAAATACCTAATGACAAAATAAAGGAAGAAATTCCTTTTTTTTTCTATAAAGAACGTGCTATAATTTAATTATAATTGAGGTGAAAAATAATGAAAAAAATAACTGATTTAGATATTAACAATAAAAAAATCTTAATAAGATGTGATTTTAACGTCCCATTAAAAGATGGCAAAATAATTGATGATACAAGAATAAAAGCGGCACTCCAAACAATAAATTATTGCTTAGAACAAAACGCTAAAATAATTCTTTTTTCCCATTTAGGTAGAATAAAAGAAGAAAGTGATTTAAAGAAAAATGATTTAAAAGTTGTCGCAACTAGATTAAGCGAATTACTAAATAAAGAAGTCCTTTTTATAAATGAAACTAGAGGTAAAAACTTAGAACAAGCTATTTCAAATATGCAACCTCAAGATATTATCCTAGTTCAAAATACAAGATATGAAGACTTAGAAGGTAAAAAAGAAAGTTCTAATGATAAAGAATTAGGTAAATACTGGGCATCTTTAGGAGACTATTTCATTAACGATGCTTTTGGAACTATCCATAGAGCACACGCTTCAAATGTTGGTATTGCGACTAATATGCCTGAAAAATCAGCAATAGGTTTTTTAATTGAAAAAGAATTAAATGCTTTAAGTGTCTTAGACCATCCAACCCATCCTTTTGTTGTCGTTCTAGGCGGAGCTAAAGTAGCCGATAAAATAGGCGTTATCAAAAACTTAGTTAAAAAAGCTGATAAAATTCTAATAGGGGGGGCAATGGCCTTTACTTTCCTAAAAGCTAAAGGCTTGGAAATAGGTTCATCCCTACTTGACGAAGAAAATATTCCATTTTGTCAAAATGTATTAAAAGACTACGCTGCTAAAATGATTTTACCTGTTGATACTGCTGTAACAAAAGAATATTCGGATAATGAAGAATATAAAGTTAAAGATATAACTGCTCTTTCTAAAGAAGAAATGGGGCTAGATATTGGTCCTAAAACAATAGAATTATTTGAAAACATTTTAAAAGAAGCTAATACCGTTATTTGGAATGGGCCTTTAGGTGTCTATGAATTTTCTAAATATAAAAAAGGTACTGATACCATCTTACAATACGTTGTAGATAATAACATTAAAACAATACTAGGCGGTGGTGATATAGTTGCCGCAGCATCTAATGCTAATCTAAAAGATAAAGTTTATCATTCCTCAACTGGTGGAGGAGCTACTTTAGAATACTTAGAGGGTAAAGAATTACCGGGTTTAGTTGCGCTACAATAGAGGTGAAAGAAGTGTCTAAGAAACTTTGCATTATTGATGCTGACAATGAAGAAGACCTAAATCTACTAAAAGAATTTGAACAAAACAATAATCTATCAAAAAAAGCCTCTTCTTCTCTAGAAACATTAAAAAATAAAGAAGAACGTAATAGCGTTATTAAAAGCATTTGTATTAAAGAAGGACCTAATATAAAAGATGTTTGTTTAATAGAGGGCCAAAAAGATATAAAAAAATGTACTATATCCTTTGCTGTACTTGAAAACAAATTGAAAAAAAGACCTCTTCTAAATCTAGCAACTGATTATGCTATGAATAATCTAAATATGGAAGAAGTGTATGTTGTTTTGGATAAAAATGATGCTTCTTTGCTGAACACTCTAGAAACAAACAACTTTGAAAGTCTTGGCGACGTAGAGGGGAATCTAACTTACTTGAAAGAAAAAACATTTTAAAGAAGGTGAACATATGCGTATAGGAATTTTTTCAGAAACTTATACACCTTATATTAGTGGCTTAGTAACCAGTGAATTAATGCTAAAAAAAGGTCTAGAAAAGTTAGGCAATGAAGTTTATATAGTGACCGCAAACCTTGAAAGTTTTAAATATGAATATGACGAAAAAGAAAAAGTTCTAAGAATACCTGGTGTTAAAACTGGTATATATGATTCCCGCTTAACAAGTGTTTATCCGATTCAAGCTGTTAAAAAAATAAAATCTTGGCATTTAGATGTCATTCATTCCCAAACAGAATTTGCTATCGGGACTTTTGCCCGTTTAATTGCGAGACAATATAATATTCCTTTAGTTCATACTTATCATACTATGTATGAAGACTATATCCACTACATAACTAAAGGCTATTTTAAAAAATCTAGCAAGAAACTAGTTGAATACTTTACTAAATTCTATTGTGAAACAACCGCAACTGAATTAATTGTACCCACTACTAAAACATATAAACTCTTTAAAGAAAAATATAAATTTCAAAAAAATATTAATATTATTCCAACTGGAATAGAAGTAGAGCGTTTTTATAAAGAAAATATTAATGAAAAAGAATTAGTGAGCTTAAAAAAACACTTAAATCTTTCTAAGAAAGATTTTATCATCCTTTTTGTTGGCCGCTTAGCTGAAGAAAAAAATGTGGAATTTTTAATAGATGCTGAAAAAATATTAAAAGAAAAAAATAAAAATATAAAACTTTTAATAGTAGGTGATGGACCCGATAAAGAAAAATATGAACAATATGCATCTCATTTAGGTATAGAAGAAAACTACTTATTTATTGGAAAAGCTAAATGGGAAGAAATGCCTTATTATTACCATATATCTAATGCCTTTGTAACTGCTTCTCTAACTGAAACTCAGGGCTTAACTGTTATTGAAGCAATGGCTTCTAGTTTAACTCCAGTATGTATTCACGATGAAGCTTTTCATAGTATGGTAACAGAAGATTTAAACGGGCTTTTCTTTAATACAAGAGAAGAGTTAGCAAGCTGTATTATAAGACTTATGACAGAAAAAGGTTTATTACAAAAATTAAATAATCAAGCACATATAGCCGCACAACAATATAGCGCTAAATTTTACTCTGAAAAAGTTTTAGAAGTTTATAAACGTGCTATCGCAACAAAGAAGAATGAAAATCGCTTTGGTATTTTATCTAAAATAGCCAAGAAGTTTAAAGGAGAAAAATAATGTTAATAGTTTTAAATAATAAATGTAACTTAACAAAAGAAGAGTTTCTTTTTTATCAACATAAATTAAATACTTTAGCCAATGAAAATATCATCTTATGTCCTAGTACAATACATATTCCTAATTTTAAATCACATCATCTAATTTTAGGTGCTCAAAATGTTAGTTCTAATGAAATGGGAGCTTACACTGGCGAAATATCTGCTTCCCAGTTAGCCTCATTTAACGTTAAGTATTGTCTTGTTGGACATAGTGAAAGAAGAGTTTATCAAAAAGAAGAAGATAGTGATATAAATAAAAAAATAAAACTACTCTTAAAAGAAAAAATTATTCCTATCTTATGTATAGGTGAAACAAAAGAAGAAAAAAACGCTAATAAAACAAAAGAAGTTCTTACTAAAGAACTAGAAAATGCCCTAAAAGATATCGCAACAACTGATAAAGAAAAACTAATTATTGCTTATGAACCAGTTTGGTCAATAGGTACCGGATTAATCCCAACTACAGAAGATTTAACAGAAATATTAAAAATCGTAAAAGAACTTTTACCGAAAAATAAATTACTATATGGTGGAAGCGTCACAGAAGAAAATATCACAATGCTAAAAAATTGTCCCTTAATTGATGGTTACCTCTTAGGCGGTTTAAGTCTAAAAGTGTCCAATTTAAAAGACTTTTTGACAAAATTGACATATTAGACACATATTCGACAAAACTAGTCAATTATTTCTCTAGGAAATTATCGAAAACTAGTTTATAATAATACTTGCGTGATAGTAGAGAAAGAGGAGACTATGAAAAAGACAAGAGTTCTAATTATTGATGACAACAAGAATTTAATAATGATGATTAAAGAGTATTTTAAAGATAATGCTGATATTTCTATTGATTTGGAAGCAAATGATGGAAATGAGGGTATAAGGTTAATCGATAAAAGACAAAAAGATTTTGATTTAATCCTCCTAGATCTAATTATGCCTGAAAAGGATGGTATAAGTGTCTTGGAACATCTGAATGAGAATAAGATTAATAAGAAAGTTATTGTTCTTACTTCTTATAATACTCAAGATATAATCAGAAAAGTTGCGGATATGGGTGCTAACTATTTTATGTTAAAGCCATTTGAACTATCTGATTTAGAAAAGAAGATAACTACTGTTATGGATGGTGTAAATTATGGTGGTGAATCAGTTGACCTTTTTCACAATAATTTGCAAATATCCATTACCAAAACTCTACACGAGTTAGGTGTACCATCACATATAAAAGGCTATCAATATATTAGAGAAGGAATATCTTTGGTTTATCAAAATCCTGAAATAATTGGTGGGATAACAAAAGAATTATATCCAGAAATTGCTAAGAAATATACAACTACAGTATCTCGTGTTGAAAGAGCAATTAGACACGCTATTGAAGTTAGTTGGAATAGAGGTAATTGGCAACTTATGGAAGATATTTTTGGTTATAGTGTCGATATTGAAAAAGCTAAACCAACTAATTCAGAGTTTATCGTGACCATAGCTGACAAATTAAGACTTGAATATAACAAGCCATTATTATCAGTTTAAAACTAGTGAACAATTTTAGTCACTAGTTTTTTTTAATTAAATCATCCATAGTAACACCTAAAGCCACCGATATTTTATAAAATGTATCCAGAGAAAAGTTATAGGCAACTTTTACACTTTCTATTTGTCGGATAAAATCGTGTGATAAATTAACCATTTCTGCTAATTCTGCCGAAGTCATATTCTTTTGTTTTCTATACTTTTTAATATTAACACGAATAGTATTATAAATATCCGTATCATATTTAATGTTTTTTTTCATAAGCACCTCATACTTTCTAAATATAATTGTATAGAATTACCTCACAAAAGTATGTTAGGTATTATTTAACAAAATGTTAGGAGATAACTAACAAAAATTATTGACTTTTCTTTATTAGGGGTGTTATCATTTAATTAATAAATCATAATAAAAGGTGAAAAGTATGAAAAAGTTTAAGGAGAATATAAAAGGTTTAGCTCTTGGAATTATCTTGTCCGCAGTAACAGCTTATGCCGTAGCTGAAACTACTATAAATAGTAAAGATGTTTACTATGAAGATAACAGTGCTTTAGGCTTTAATAATGTCCAAGATGCGATAGACGGAACTTGCACTAAATTTTCTCAGAAAATAGATACCTTTTTAGATAAAGTCTATCCCATCGGAAGCATTTATATTTCAACAACCCTATCTACAGTAACCGAAGTAAAAGAAACCTTAGGTGGTACTTGGGAAGTCTATGGAAATGGGAGAACTCTTTTAAGCTCAACCGGAGAAAGCGGTAAAACCGGTGGCTCCACAACCACAACCTTAACTACAGATAATTTACCGGAACATACTCACGATATATCTCATACTCATACAACAAAGTCAGCTAGTATTACTAATGTTTCTGTAAGTACACCTTCTTTAACAGGATATATTACTTTTCATACGACAGCCGAAGCTACTAATGTCGTTGGTGTTTCAGGGTCAATACTTGGCTATAATTATTTAAACAATAGCTGGAAAAATGGTGGAGAAGCTTCACCTGGTTCCCAATCAATTGGTCAGATAGTTATTAATGCCAGCCACACCCATACAGTAACCGGAACAGTACCGTCACTTTCAACAAACTCAATAAGCACAACTACAAGTGGACCAGTAGGTAAAGGAACCGCTATTAATGTTCAAAATCCCTATATAACCGTCTATATGTATAAAAGAATTGCTTAAATTCTTTTTCATTTATAAATAAAAATTCCTTTTCTTTATAATTTTAATTTAGCATTTTCCCCTAGAGAAACTTGCTAAATTTTTCTTTTTGCTGACAAACTTTTGCCTTAATCTTGACAAGATTTAAATAAAAAAGTATACTTAGTTTATAAAACATGTCAGGAGGTAACAGTAAATGGAACGTAAAATTGAATTTTTTCTTCAGAAGTGGCAGAAAGATATTATTCGTAAACCTTTAATAATTTATGGCGCTAAACAAATAGGAAAAACCTTTACTATCTTAGACTATGGTAAGAAAGAATATAAAAATGTAGTCTACTTTAATACCGAGAATAATGCTGTACTTCATAATTTATTTCTTAAAGAAAAATCTACTGATAAATTAATTGTCAACTTATCTTTAATTGCCGGTGAAACAATATTAAAAGAAGATACCCTTATAGTGCTTGATAATCTTCTTGATAATACTATTGCTAAAGGACTAAAACTTTTTGGTAGTGAACATAGTAAATATCATATTATTGCCATTACATCAAAAAAAGAAAAACTAAGTGAATTTAAAGGCGAGGAACTACAATTTAAAAGTATGTATGAAATGGACTTTGAAGAATACCTATGGGCACACGATGAAAAAAGTCTTGCCGAGTTGATAAAAGATTCCTTTACTAAACATAAAACTTGTCCCTTCCACAAAGTTGCGCTTGATATGTTCCAAGAATACTTAACAACAGGTGGTATGCCTGAAGTAGTTTTAGCTAATTTAAATGGTAAGAACTTTTATGAAATAGACGCTATTAAACAAAAAATTATTGATGTCTATAAAAAAGAAATAGCTTTAAATAAAACTTTAATCGATATACCACGTGGCTTAGAAGTCTATGATTGTCTTCCTGAACAACTAAAAAAAGATAATAAAAAATTCCAATATGGTGTTATGGGTACTGGTAAAAGAGCTAAAGAGTATGAAAGTACTATTAATTATCTAGTAAATAATCAAATAGTTTATCGTAGTTATAAAATAAAAAGTGTTAAGTCCCCTCTTAGCAGTTGTCGTGAAAAAGATAGCTTTAAATTATATCTTCCTGATGATGGTTTACTATTTACTATGCTGCACTTAAATAATAAGCAACTATTTACTGATGAAAAAATAAAAGAAACACTTTATGAAAATCATATTGCTAAAACCTTAGTAGAAAGTGAATATTCTCTTTATTATTACCAGTCAGATGGTAAGGCTGAAGTAAACTTTGTTTTACAAAATAGAATGGGCCATATTATTCCTATTGAACTTGCGACTAAGTCAATGTCTAAAGCTAAGGCCTTATCCGTTTTTATGAAAAAATTTACTGTCAAACAAGCCTATCGTGTTACTGAGAATAATTTTTCTACTAAGAAAGAAGTTCGCTATATTCCTATATATGCTATATTCTGTTTAAATGAAAACTTTAACTTGAAAGGATGAAACTTAATATGAAACAACCTTTATTACTTGTTATTTTAGATGGTTATGGACTAAGAGAAAACCCTAATGGTAACGCTGTTAAATTAGCTAATAATAAAATGTTTAATTACTTATGGGATAATTATCCTCATACCAAGCTAGTCGCATCAGGAACAGAAGTAGGTCTTCCTGAAGGCCAAATGGGAAACAGTGAAGTAGGTCATACCAATATTGGTGCTGGACGTCTTGTCTATCAACCTCTAGAATTAATAAACAAATCTATTCGTGATAAAACGCTATTTACTAACTCTGAAATTTTAAAAGTTATTAATCACACTAAAAATAATAATTCTAAACTTCACCTTATGGGCTTAATTAGTGATGGGGGTGTTCATTCTCATATTAATCATTTATTGGCTCTACTAGATATGTGTAAACAAAATAATGTTCAAAAATTATATCTTCATCTCTTTACTGATGGAAGAGATACATCCCCAACTAGTAGCTACTCTTACATAGAAAAAGTCCAAAATAAGTTAAAAGAATTAAATATTGGCTCTATTTCTACTATAAGTGGTAGATACTATGCTATGGACCGTGATAATAACTACGACCGTTTGAAAAAAGCTTATGATAATATCGTTTATGGCACTGGTGAAAAAATAACTTCTATAAAAGACTATATCGAAGAAAGCTATGCTAATAATATAACTGATGAATTCCTCCTTCCTGCTATAGTCGATAAAAATGGTCTTTTAGAAGATAATGATGGTATAATTGTCTTTAATTTTCGTAAAGACCGTCTTCGTGAAATGTTTACGGCTATTACTAATAAAGATTTTAATGACTTTGCAGTAAAACGTTTTTCTAATGTCAAAACTGTAACTATGTTACCAGTTGTTAAATCAGTAATCGCTCCATCTGCCTTTGAAGATGCTCAACTTAAAAATGGCTTAGGAGAATACTTAGCTAATAATAATTTATCACAACTACGTATTGCTGAGACAGAAAAATATGCTCACGTAACTTTCTTCTTTGATGGTGGCAAAGAAATAGATTATCCTAAAGAAAAAAAACTTCTAATCGCATCCCCTAAGGTCGCAACATATGATTTAAAACCAGAAATGAGTGCCTACTTAGTAACTGATGCTTTACTTAAAGAATTAGAAAATTTTGATGTATGTATCTTAAACTTTGCTAACGGAGATATGCTTGGCCATACTGGTGTTTTAAAAGCCGCTATCAAAGGTGTTGAAGTAATTGATGAGTGCCTAGAAAAAATTTATCAAAAAATAAAAGACCTAAATGGCATAATGTTAGTCACGGCCGACCACGGTAATTGTGAAGAAATGCTTGATTCTAATAATAATGTGTTAACGTCCCATACTACTAATTTAGTTCCTTTTATCATAACCAAAAAAGGCTTAACTTTAAAGCCTGGCAAATTAGGTGATATAGCCCCAACAATTATTGAATTACTGAACTTACCTCAACCTAAAGAAATGACCGGAACTAGTTTAATTGAAAAAAATAAATAATGCCTCAAAACATTATTTATTTTTCATTCTCGCCATCTATTTCAAATAATTTTCCTGGCTCGATGTCTAGAGCCAAAGCTATTTTCCATAAAGTATCAACAGAAAAAGATTTAATACCTCGTTTAGACTCATTTCTCCTTATAAATTCGTGAGAAACCCCAACTCTTTCCGCAAGTTCTGCTTGTGTAATACCCAATATTTTTCTATATTTTTTGATATTCGCAGAAATTTGCTCATAAATATTAATCTCATACATATTCATAATATCACTACCCATCTAATAATATTATGTACCAAATCCGAAAAATAATATGTAAACTATGATTATACAAGATTTTTTCTAATGATATGTTTGAAAAAATCGAAAAAATGTTCTATAATGAAAATGAGGTGGTAATTATGAAAGAAAGAATTATTTTCCATATTGATGTTAATAATGCTTTTCTTTCTTGGACCGCTGTTTTACTACTAAAAAATGGCTACAAAGAAGATATCCGCACTATCGCATCAGTTATAGGTGGTGATGAAAGTAAACGTCACGGCATAGTTCTAGCCAAGTCACCTGTTGCGAAAAAGGTTGGCATTACAACAGCTCAAGTTTTATACCAAGCTAAGCAAAAATGTCCGAACCTTCAAATCTTTCCTGCTAATTATGAATGGTACTATCAAAAATCCAATGAATTATATAATTACTTATCTTCTTATACTCCCATAATTGAACGTTATTCTATTGATGAGTGTTTTTTAGATATGACAGGAACAAATTACCTTTATGATGATTACTTATCTTTAGCTTATAAAATAAAAGAAGACATTAAAAAGAAGTTTGGCTATACCGTAAATATAGGTATAGGTAATAATAAACTTTGTGCTAAAATGGCATCAGACTTTGAAAAGCCAGATAGAGTGCATACATTATTTAAAGAAGAAATACCCACAAAATTATGGCCACTTCCTGTTGGAGATTTATTTATGTGTGGTAAAAAGACGAAACAAGAACTAAATAGATTAAGTATTTTTACTATTAAAGATTTATCACAAGCTGATGACAAAGTTTTAGAAAGAAACTTTAAAAGCCAAGGTCGTTATTTAAAAGAAGCATCTTTAGGTATCGATAATACCCCTGTTGAACAAAGAACTAGTAAAAATCAAAGTATTAGTATTTCTGAAACGCTTCCTTTTGATTTAATAGACGAAGTAAAAATAAAAAGTGTTTTATTTCGCCAAACGGAAGAACTTGCTCGTCAATTACGAAAACAAAAACTATTTACTGATACTATTGCCGTTATTTTTAAAAATAAAGATTTTATTAGCTATTCTGCTCAATATAAACTAGATAACGCAACTGATAATACTAAGGAGATTTATGAAACAGTTATAAATATTTTTGAAAAAAATTATAAAGAAGATGCCCTACGCCTTATTGGCCTTCGTTTGTCGGGACTAAAAAAATCCAAAGAAAAGCAAATTTCCCTTTTTGAAGAGCCTAGTAAAGTCGAAAAAGAAGATGAAGAACTAATTCAAAAAACAATGGATTCTATCAATGAAAAATTTGGTAAAGCCCTAGTCGCACCAGCCTCTTTAAAAATAATAGGTACCTCAAAAACGAAAAACCAATATAAATAAAAGCTAATTTTCTTAAGAATATTGTAAAAAATAGTTTATTTTTCGCCTTTTTTCTGATATAATATAGAAAGCAATTTTACAAGTAGAGCTATTTTTAATATGAAATAGTTTTGTCTAATTTATTTAAGGGAGTTTTGTTATGTCTAAAAATATTAAAAAAAGTTTATTACTAATACTAATAGTTATATCTTCATTATGGTTTAAACCAACCGTTTTTGCTAAAGAAATAACTATTAATACTGATAAAAATGATGTTACTATAGGAGATACGATAACTTTAAGTGTTCAACTTGATGAAGATACTTCTTTGTATGCCATAAAAGCTAAGTTTAGTTATGACAAAGATGTTTTTACTGTGTTAAATGAAGAATCTTTTATTGAAGATGAAAACATTAAAGAAGTTATATACAATGAAGAAAGCAATGAATTTATTGTTCTTAATAAGTCAGGTGTTTCTGATAAAAATCTTTTGCAAGTACAGTTGAAAGTAAAAGACAATGCTTTAACTGGAAACACTAAATTAAATTTGAGTGATTTTGAAATATCAGATGGTAAAGAAAGTACTTCTTTTACAGATAAGAGCGTTAGTATCAACGTTAAAGGAACAAATATTACTAATAATGAGAGTGAAGACACTAAAACTACTACTTCTAAAACTAGTACTAAAAAGACCTTTAACTTGAAAAAATCTTTACTATTTTCTTGTATTGCTCTTATCATCTTAATGCTTTTATTAATCTTAATAAACTCTAACTTAAATAATATAACTAAAGAAAATAAGAGAAAAGCTTCTATAATAATCGCTATAATCATTGTTATAATTGATGCTTTATTAATTATCTTAAATTGTTTTAACTCTACAAGTAAAGGTGATGTTAATAAAGATGGTAAAAAAGACTATGACGATGTTCGTAAAATAAGTGAATATTTACTAAACATTGTTAATGAAGTAGATACTAAAGAAGAAGCTACTAGCTTACCTTTAAAATATTATAATGCTGATTACAACAATGATGGCAAGCTTACTTTAGATGATGTTGCTAACTTAACAGAAGACCTTAAGGAGCAAGTAACTTATGATGTTAATATTAAAACTCCAACAATAAAAAATTATTATGTTTCTAAAAAAGGCACACTAGAACTTAACTTAAATATCGCCATAACACCTAGTGATAAAATTGCCGTAGAAGGCGTTTATATTGATAATACTTACTATAAAGTTACTGCTAAAGAAGAAAACATCTATACTTTAAAATTACCTATGCCAAATAAAGCTGGTATCTATGAACCTAGTATTTCTAAAGTGAAATTAACAAATGGTAATGTTATAGAACTAGAACCAGTAACTTTTAAAGTAGATATCTTAAAAACTAAACCATCTATTAAGAACTTTACTATCCTAGAAACTGATGGAAAAATAAATATCTCTTTTGATATGAATGATTCTGACGACGCTTTATCAAAAAGCTTCCTATTAATAAAAACATCTGATAAAGAAGTTCTAAGAAAAGAAATAGTAAAGGGTCACAATACATTCTCTTTATCCTTAGACAAAGGTCTTCTTTATAATGCTAGTATTATTGCTACTTATGATTTAGATAGTGATAAAGATAATGCTAAAAATGAATACAAAGACGAAGTTCTTCTTTCTGACAAAAATTTTGAAATCTATAATGCTGACATCTCTTTGGCATCTCAATCTAAGACTTATCTAGAAAAAAATGAAGAACTAACTATTTCTTTGAATGCCTTTGTTAGCCCTAATGCTAATATAAAAGAAGTTATTATTAATAATAAAAAATATCAAGTAGAAAAAACTAATTCTAATTACTTAGTAAAAATAAAAGCTCCATCTGAAGCTAAAAGCTATAAATATAAAGTATCTGCTATTGTTTTAGATAATGATGTTATGCTAAACTCAAATCTTGATATTAACTTTACTGTCTTAAAAGATAAGCCTAACTTTACTGATGTTAAATATAATAATAAGCAAATAACATTTAACTTAGTAGATAAAGATAAAGCTTTAATAAAGGCTAAATTAGAAGTTATCAATAAAGAGACAAATGAAAAAGTCTTAACTAAAGATATTGATATAACTAAATCTAACTTTACTTATGCTTGTGACTTATCACTTGGTGGTACTTATTATATTAAAATTACTGGTGATTATGACTTAGATAGTACTAAAACTAAAGAATATTATTATGAAGACTATGAATTTTATAGTAGTGATGAAACAGTTGCTAAAGCAACTATTAAACCTTTAAATGATATAAATAACTTATATCCTAATCAAAATGAAAAAATAACATTTGCTTTTGATGTTGATATTTTACCCGCAACTAATCTAAAAGTAACCAAAGTAATCTTTGATGGTAGTGAAAAAGATGTCTTAATAAAAGATAATCATTATGTTATAGAAATACCAGCTTCTAATAAACCTGGAAGTAAAGAACATAAAATTACAGGAGTAATCTTAGAAAATAATACTAAGCTTTTATGTAATTATACAGTTAAGTATGATGTTTTAAAGAAAAGTCCAACTATTAAAGATTTTGTATATTCTGATAAAACTAATAAAATTACTTTTAACTTAGAAGATAACGATAAGTCTTTAACTAATGCTAAGATAGTAGTAACTAATCAAAAAACAAATGCTACTGTTTTAGAACAAGCTTTAACTTTAACTAAAACATCTTTCGAGTATCCTGTTAATCTTAAAAAAGGAGCTAAATATACCGTAAAAATAGTTGGTACTTATGATTTAGATAGTACTAAAGAAAATGGCAAGAACGAGTATAAAAACATTTCTTTATATACTTATGAATTAAATATCTATGATGTTAAATTAAGCCACGTTAATAATGAAACGACTTACGTTAATAAAAATACTGAAATGACGCTTTCCTTTAAAGCAACCATTCTTCCTGAAGATAGTTCCAACTTAGTCACGGCGGTAATTATGGATGGCAAAACTTATGATGTTGTTGCTAACCAAGATGGAATTTATACTATTACTCTAACTTCTCCAGCTACTGCTTGTGAAAAGAAATATACTATAACTAGTGTTGTTTTTGGCAATATGGAGTTAAGTAGTGAACTAAGCTTCAATGTTGAAGTCTTAAAAGATGCTCCTACTATTTCGGATTTATTAATTGATGAAACTAAAAAGAATCCAACTTTAACCTTTACGATAAATGATTCTGATTCAGCTTTAGATGAAACTACACCAGGATATGCTTACATTGCTAAAGAAAATAGTACTGATGTAACAAAAATTGCCATTAAAAAAGGAAAAAATGAAATTGATTTAAGCAATATCGTAAAAGATGAAGAGACTTATTATTTAGATATTAAAGTAAATTATGACTTAGATTTTTCTAAAAATAATAAACACGAAGAAAATGACTATGTCTTACTCAACAGCCATATCATTAAGCTTTATAAAGTGTCTCTTCAAGCGGATAAAAATAACAAATATTATGTAGCTAAAGAAGAAAATGTACCTTTTAAAATAAATGCTAGAATAAATTTAGCTGATGATTTAAAAATTAAAACTTTAATTATGGATGATGGTACAACTTATGAAGCTAAATTAAATGATAATCTTTATACTATTAATTTAAAAATGCCAAATAAGGCTGGACTTAAGACTTATAAAATTACTAAAGTTATCCTAGAAAATGATATTGAAGTAAACTCTGCTTTAGAAATAACATTTGATATCTTAAAAGATGTTCCATATATTAATAAGTTTAACTTTAGTGAAGAAAATTCAGAGTTTAGCTTTAATCTAGTAGATAAAGATAAAGCTTTCCAAAGTGGAACTGTTGCGATATATGACGATAATAATGAAGTAGTTAAAACAAGTACGGTTTCTGCTAAAACAACTATTAAATATAAATTCCAAGAAGATAGAATTTATAATATTAAAGTCTTTGGTAATTATAATACTGATAGTGATGTAAAAGATGAGAATAATTATTATGAAAATACTGAGATGTTTACTCATTCTATTATGATAGGTGGAGATTACAACTTTGAATTAACTAATGCTTCAATTACTGATTCACTTCAAAAAAATGAAAAGCCTGTTATATCATTCACAAGTTCTAACACCAAAAATGCTTCTATCACCAAAGTAACTATTAATTCTAAAGATTATGATATTACTAAACAAGATGGTAACTACTATGAAGTAGTCTTAACTGATGCTAAGACTACAGCTGGTAAACATACTGTAACTATTGATAAAGTATTATTAAGTACTATGAAAACCTTTACTAATAAAGAAGATTTTACAGTAAATGCTTTAAGCTATAACATTTTAAAAGAAAAACCTAGTGTTAAAAATATTAAACTTACAAGTAATAATGATAATAAAACTGTAACCGCTACTTTCAACTTTGTTGATAAAGATATTACTTTAGTGAGATTAACTGCGCTTCTAGTTGACTCTGCTGATAGAATTGTCTCTAGCCAAGTTTTATCTCCTGAAGAACTATACTTATATGATACACCTAGTGTAACTTTATCTTATCAAGATAGTGTTGATGGTCACGTTGATGGTTACTACAAAGTAAGATTTTTAGCAGATTACAACCTAGATGTTAATAAGTACAAATATACTGACCAAAATATTGGTGAAGCATCTATACTAACTCAAAAAGATTTAATATACATCAAAGATATATACATAACAAATGGTCGTAATCAAACAATTGATAATATCTATCCTGCTAAGGGTGAGAAAAATTATCAAATAGCTTTTGATGTTTATGTAGATGAAAGTATCAATGCTTATGCTCGCGCTAAATATGGAAATAGAGCTTATCAAAAAGTTTCCGTTGTAACTGTTAATGGAGTTAATTATAATGCTGATGCTGTTTCTGGTTACAAATCAAAAATAACTCTAAACGTTCCCGCTACTTCTGGTGTTATCAACTTAACAGTTAATAGAGTTCAACTTGAATATGCTGATTATAATGTTAGCTTTAGACAATTCTACTCTGTACCAGAAGCTTCAATTAAAATCGATGTCTTAAAAGATATTCCTAAAATAGAAAACTTACAAATAAAAGAAGACTATGCGAAAAAAGAAGCAACCTTTGACTTTGATGTTGTTCTAGATAAAAAAGCTGAAGCTAATGATGAAAGTTTCAAAGAAGGAAGCATTAAACTAGGAGAAGAAAGTCAAGCTATTAAAAGAGGTCATAACTCTATAACTTTCAAAAATATTGAACAAAATAAAAACTATGACTTAACTTTCTTAGCTAGCTATGACCTTGATACTGATACCCTAGGAGACACTGATAAAAACGAGTATGCTAACGTTGAAATTCATAAAGTTAACTATGGCTTATATGAAGATAAAAACTATCAAAATATCAAAATAACCGATGGCCAAGCTATTAGTAAAGACAATGATAAGTATTTTGAAAAGAATGAAAATATAAAATTAAATTTTGCTATTAGTGGTCTTTCTGAAGAATTAGGTTTAACACCAGAAAAAGTAGTCATTAAAGATAAAGAATATTCTTTAACTAAAGAAAATGACTTCTATCAAATTACCCTTAATGGTTATAACACTTTTGGTGAAAAAACAATTACTATTACTGATATTATTTTAAATAATGGTAAAAAAGTAACTTTAAAGAATGCTTATAGTATTAAGCCAGAAGTCTTAAAAGATGCAGTTAAATTAACAGATTATACTTATGAGACAAAAGATAATAAAGTAACAGTAAAAACTACTTTAAAAGATTATGATGCCGCTTTAGTTGGTAAAGCTAATATCAAAATAACTGATGAAGCTGGCAAAGTTTTAGTTAATAAGCCATATGCTGAAGAAGTAACCTTTACTAAGACTAAATCTCTAAGATATTACGTCTTAATAGAAGCTAATTATGACCGTGATATAGATATAACAGAGGATAGTCCTAATTATTATAAAAATGTAAAACTTCTAGAAGAAATAATCTCTTATGAAGAAAACAATATTGAGCTTAAAGATATAAATGATATTAACTTATTTAAATTAGAAAAAGTAAATAATGAAAATACTATAAGTCTTAAAGATGAAGTAGATGTTTCCGATTTACAAAAGAACTTAACTAATTACTTTGTTGAAGTTAATATGGAAACAATGCCAACCGTTCGTGCTAAAATAAAAAGCGTAACTACTAAAGATAATGAATTAATACTAACTTTAGACTACACTTATTTAACTAAAGAAAATGATAAATCTAAGGAAGTAAATATTGTCTTTGGAACAATTAATAACGATGTAGCAACTAACGAAACACATCCTGATGCCGCTTTTAAAGCTCTACTTAATAAGTTAGCAAATAATGAAGATGTAACTTTAAAACAAAACTATGATGCTAGTTTAATTAATGAAGATACTAAATACTATGTTGATACATATACAGCTAAACTAGATGGTAACGGCTTTACAATTAAGAATTTACAAAAACCACTTTTCAATAAAATAAACGGAGGAACAGTAAAGAACTTAAACTTAGAAAATGTTACCTTAGACGGTACAGCTAGAGGTTCCCTAGCTAATGAAGCAACCCTTGCTAATATCAATGGTGTCATTGTTAACGGTGTTAAGAAAGCAAGTTCTAATGAAGGCCGTAACGGTGGACTAATTGGTAATACAGCCAATAACACAACTATCGAAAACTGTGCTGTTAAAAACGTCAGCTTAAACGGTGGTGGAACTCAACAAAATGCTGGTTTAATAGGTTATGCTGAATATACTACTGTCAAAAATACCTATGTAACAGGTGCTGTAAGTAGCTGGCATAACTTTAGTGCAGGCTTTATCGCTAATTCCAATAATTGTACAATAACTAAAAGTTATGCTAAAGTAAATGTCTCAGGACCAATATCTTGTAACTTTGGCTGCAGTTATGTCGGAGCATCCGCTTATGAAAATAATATTTCTCTAGGTACTGGTGGAAATAACGGTTTCGCTAATAAAGCAACTAGACTATTTAATAACTTCCACTTAGTAAATGAAAAAGTAGAAAGCACCATTGAAAATGTAACTAATATTACTAAAGAAGAAGTAAATGCTAATTTATTTAAAAAAGCTAACTTTGATACTGAAATATGGTCACTTGATGATATAAACTATGATAATACACCAATATTCCATACTGAAAAAGTTAACGAATTAAATGATACATCTAATGAAAACTACGATGAAAATAAACGAATACTTTATAATAACTTAATAAAATTAATGCCTTACTATGATAGTGAAAAGATAATCGAAAGTGCTAAGAATGTTACTGATAAATACCTAAATACTAAAGAAATAATGCATATTATTCCTGTTGATAAAAACGGTAATATCGTAACATACCTAACTACTGAAGACGTTAAGAAAATAAGTAAAATAAAAATAGTTTATAAGACTCAAGAAAAAAGCGAATACAATGTTATATATGATAATACCTATGACTTTGTAGTAACTTATCGTATTCCGGATTTAAAAATAGACTATAACTATACCAATTACTTAATAAATGCTAACTCGCAAGTAGTTAATGACTTAACAAATTATCTAGCTAAACTAAACTATACAGATAACTTAGATATCTTAACATCAACACCAGATAGTAGAATATATAAAGACTTCTATAATGAAACAACAAGTAAAGAACTAAGAGAATTCGTTTTAAAATTCCTATCAAATACTAACTATACAAATACATCAAATGATGAAGATATTAATGACTATCTAGAACAAGCCGTAAAAGAAAATCAAACTATCGAAAAAGTATTATATATGTATAACTACTTTAGACGTTTCTATGACGTAGAAATAGATGGAATGAAATTATATGACTTTATGCTATTTAATATGCAAGGCTTTAATAAAAACTTAACCCCAACTTTCATATCAGATATCTTCCTAAAAGATAGCGCTAACTTTAACACTAATGAAACAAATACTAGATATGCAAATCTCCTAGGAACTTATACTAATTTAAATACTATTTCTAAATTCCTAGAATATATGGTAACTGAATTTAGTACTGAAGATATGAATAACTGGGTTAGAAATCAATTTAAAGGTTACCTAGCTGAAGTCCCTGTTAAAGACCACCCTGATGTTCAATATACACTATGGGATCACTTCAGTAACGAAGATGCTAAATATCATCCATATCAAGTTTATAATTACATCTTACCAATATTAACACTTCCTGAAAATGCTGCTTACATAATATCTAGTCCAGCCCAGTTTATCATTGGAGCCCAAAGAACTTACATCGTAAATCCTGACGATAAAGCTGAACAAGAATTATTGCAACGAAAAGTAGCAAGCTATACTGAAAGAATGAGTAATTATTACAATACAGCTTATAGCATCTTACAAGATTCAAAAGTATTTAATGATATTCATACCTATCAAATTGATAAGCGTTATACAAAAGGAGCAAATGGTGAAACAATATTCCATAACCCATACGCTACAGAAGAGCCATTCCATAAGAACTTCAATGAAGTCCTAAATCAATGGGCTTATAACGATTACAATGCTGCAACTGCCAATGGAACAGCAATCATCTGGCGAGTAGAAGGTTTAATGGATGGTAACCTAATACCAGAACTTGGTAATGTTCAAACTTATACTTATGAAACTTGGGCTCACGAAACAGCACATAATATCGATGCTAGATTATTCTTACGTGATAACGGTAGAAGATATGATGCTGGAGGCGAAGACTATGCTGATGGAAACTTAACACAAAGCTTTGGCCAAAATGACATAGTAATGAACTTATCATTAGACTATGCTCCAGAAACTAGAATAGGAGCAAACCTTAAACCATCTAGAGTTTCATCACCTAGTAAGATATATGACTTCTATAAGAAAGTCTTCCAAACATTATATATAATGGATTACATTGAAGGAAAAGCTTTCTTAGAATTAACTGACGAAGAAAAATCAGGTATCGCTGTTCAAGTAATGTATCCAGATGAAAATATACCTGATGAAAGTTGTACTGATGGTAAATGTACAAATCAGGTCTACTTAAAATATAAAACAACAGTTTATCAACATATAACAAAAGATAAGTATGAACAAATGCAACTTAATTCTTTAGCTGACTTATACAAAGAAAGATTAGTTATCTTCCCAAGTGTTTATTACTCAACTTATGGAGCTAATAGATATGGAGGCGAAGGTATTAATAAAGCTCGTTGGTACCAGCCAAATAATCCATATGGTCGACCAGATTCATACAGTATTAAATGGCTTGCTTATGAAATGTTAGGCTATAAAGGCTATAACGATGGTTATATTGAGTACTACAGTAATATTAATGCTAATAGTGATGGCTCTAAAAATGATATTATGGCTCTAAAGAAAATAACTGGATATAATGATTTTGCAGAGTATAAGAATGCTAGATTTACTGAAGTAGAAGAAAAACTTGCTTATATAAATAAAGCTATAGACATTAATGACTATCTACAAAAATTCTATGAAGCAATGAAAGAAGATGCTTTATATGCTAATCAAAAAATAAAAGAAGCTTGGGAAAAATACCCAGAAAGTCTTACTGATGATGCTAGTGTTAGAGCTAGAGGAAATCTCCTTTCAAGTGCTAAAGTAGCAACAAATAGTACTAAAGTAAGATATGATTTATACTATACTTTAAAGAATGCAACTAATGACTTTGAAGATAATGTTTATATGAATCAAAAACAGCAAGATGTAAGCAAATTCCACATAAGTAAATAAGATAAAGGAAAGCTATGAAATTTTCAGTGGCTTTTCTTTTTGCACAAATTTTGTGAAAAGTTTTTCTTGACAATACCACCCTGGGGGGGGGTATCATTTTATTAGA
>CANRQG010000016.1 GCA_947632735.1 uncultured Bacilli bacterium
TTTTATGAATTTTAAATTCTATTGAAGATGACATTTTTCTTTTAGATATCATTCATTCTCAGACAGTCTCCCCCCCCGATGGGTATTGTCAAGAAAAGTTTTTCACAAAATCGAAAAATTTTGCACACAGCTTCTTTTATCAAATCTGTATTTTGAACAATTAAGTAACAAGCATATCTAGACAACTTGTAATCAATTACTGTCTTTGACGCACTTTTAAGCATTGATATCGGTTTCCTAGACTCAGGAAACTGATCATTAACATTATTACTAGTTTCACAAGCAATCATTACACGTTTAATAACTTTATGAAAATTTTCCCATTATTTTGTCACCTTTAATGTATCTAAGTCAACTGTTATAGTACCTAAATCTTTAGTCACAAACACCTTAGAAATATCTTTTAATCTATCTAATACATCCTTATGTGGATGATTAAATTTATTATCAACCCCTGCTGAAATAAGACTTATTTTAGGTTCAACTATCTTTAAAAACTTTTCTTCAGAACTAGTTCTTGAGCCGTGATGTCCTACTTTTAAAATAGTAATATTATTAAGATTATAATTTTTAAGTAAATATTCTTCCGTCTTAATCGAAGCATCGCCCATAAGTAAAAAACTTTTGTTTTTATATACACCTAAATAAACTGATGAACTATCATTTTCTTCTATCATATTCTTATTAAGTTGAATCAAACTAATCTCTCCACAAGTAATAACTAAACCTTTTCTAGCTATTTTTGCCTTATATTTTAACAATTCTTTTTCATAATAATTTATTTCATTATTATTAATAAAAATATTTTCTACTCTAAAATGTTCTTTTAAATACTTAGCTTCGCCTATATGGTCGTAGTCACCGTGCGTTATTACCAAATTTTTTATTTTTTTTACACCTAAGCTTTTTAAAACAGGAATAGTAATACTACGTACTATAGTTGCATCTTTATTTTGTATACCTCCCGTATCAACTAAAGTAGCTTCGCCTTTCGAATAAATTAAAATAGAATCTCCCTGACCAACATCTAACATTTTTATAAAAGTATTATTAGGAATATAAAAATAATGAATTATTAAAAGAAATAAAAAAAGATAAAGGAATCTTCTTTTATGTGATTTTTTAAAATCAAAAAGAAAAACTATTATTAGAAGAAAATAGATAAAATAAATAAAAATATTAACTTTTGAGAAAATAAATTTTAAAATACTTATCTTACTTAAATAAAGCGACGTATTTTCTAAAATATCTATTAAGATACTATTAATATTACTAAGAAAAGGGCAAAAAAATCGAAGTAGTTCTAAAGGAAAAAGTAATAAAGAAATAAATGGAACAAAGAAAAGATTATAAAAAATACTTAGAAAATTTAATTGATAAAAATTATATAAGGATATAGGAATGCTAATTAAAAAAGAAAGTATTGATACTTTTAATAAACCTTTAAAATAATTCTTAGTTTTTAATTCCTTACTTAGAAATAACAAAGAAAAGGAAATAGAAAAAGAATAAAGAAAACCCAAGTCAAAAAGATAAAAAGAATTAATCAACAATGTAATTACTAGTGTAAAAATAAATATTTTAATTGCTGAGAGATTAAGATTAAAGACTTTATTTAAAGAAAATAAAATAAAGAATAATACTCCTCTAATTGCTGAGGGTGAAACATCTATCATTAAAAGATATAGTAATAAAAATAGACTAACTATTAAATATTTTTTCTTACTTTTAGATAATATCTTTAATAAAAGACCTGATAAAATACTTATATGCATACCGCTTATCGCAAATAAATGTGATATACCTATTTCTTGATAAGTAGTTACTACTTCTTTATCTAAATAACTTTTATCACCTAATAAAAAGGTATTTAAATATGGATTATTCTTTACTCTTTTTCTAATATAATTTTTAATTTTATAATAAATACTTTTATTTTTAGATACTATCTTATAGTTAGATATATTTAAGATAAAATAAATTTGCTTATTAGCTAAATACTTTTGATAATTAAAAGTATTTTCCGTTCTACTTGCATAAGGCTTGGTAAAAGTTGCTTTTACTATTAATTTATCTCCTAAAGAAATATGTTTTCTAAAAGAAGATATTTCTTTATTATCTTTAAAATAATAAGTTCCTATGACTGTCTCTTTATTTTTTAAATAAATTGTTAATTTGTCAGACACTATATTATATTTAATAACTGTTCCATAAAAATATTTATCTTTTTCACTTAAAAGGCTTTTTCTTGGAAAGACTATTCTTACTATTGAGACTAATAATGTAATAAGTATGAGAACTATATAAAAATAATTAGATAGTAATATTTTCCTTAATCTTAGCAAATAAGCTTTCACCTATTCCTGAGACATTCTTAATATCTTCAATAGTTTGAAATGGTCCATTTTCTTCACGATATTTTATAATATCTAAAGCTTTTGCCTCTCCTATTCCCGGTAGTTGCATTAATTCTTCTTTCGTAGCAGTATTAAGAGAAACTAGTGTCGTTATATTTTCTTCAGTTTGATTATTTTCTTCAATACAAGCATCATTTTTTATAGTATCACCGAGACACTTTTCTTGCACTTGCTGTTCTATTTCTTTGGTTTTTTGAAAATCATTAACTTGTTCATTACTATAAATAATAATGACCATCTCATCAGTTATTTTTTTACTAAGATTAATTACTGTAGTATTAGCATTTTCTGTTAAGCCACCAGCTAAATTGATGACATCAATTATTCTAGAATTAGCTTCTAATGAATAAATTCCCGGGTTAACTATTTCACCTTTGATATCTACTTTATAAATCGTTTTATCTTTTGTGTTATCTTTAGTAGTTTTTACTGTTTCTTCCTTTTTATCATCATCTTTCTTTATAAATTTAGCAATTACTTTGTCATCATCTTCTTTCTTTTCGGAAGAAAATTTTTTATAGGCAAAAAAGCAAGAAATAAAAGCCAGCACAACTACTATAGTTCCCAAAATAATCTGTTTTCGATAACGATATTTAAATGTAATAAAATCACCTCCCATATTAATTATTTGCAAAAAAATAAAGTTTGGAGAGATTTTTTGATTTTTTTACATTTTATTTTACAGCTAAAACTAAGCGAAAACCAGAAGAATTAGCTGCTGCACCACTAAACTTAAGAAAATTGAATTGACTGGCTAAAATCCCGTAGTAGTAAAGTCCACCACGTAAAAACCAACTGTCGGCTTGAGTAACAAAATAAGAATAATCAGAGTACCAGCCATTATGAACTCTTTGGCCTTTATCTTTATCATAATAAACATAAAATGGACCTATCTCACCAGTTGCATCTCCTAGTTTTCTTTTAGCAAAATCATAATCATTATTGCTTGCCTCATATGCATCAAAATAATTTGCATAAGTACTTAACATACTATCGCTCACGCCACTTATAGAAGCATTTTGACCCTTTCTATATCCTGCAACATATTCGTAGCAACCACCACTCATATCATATACACCAGTAATATTTCCTGTTGTACTTGCTAGATAACCTGTAGTCGTATTCCATAACAAAGTTTTATCTTCTTCTATACCTGTTTCTCCTGGATATGAACTTTGATTAGTATGAGCCATAGCTGAATAACCGGTCTTATAATCTGAATAATTATTAATATTTATTTGTGTTCCTATTCCATATATAGAATGAGAAAGATAAGCTACTGCACCCCATTCTGTATTTTTCATCATATGGGACTTTAGATTAGGCTCATAATCTATCGCATTAGTAAATATATTTCCTACTTTTATACCTCTCCACGAATAAACGTTGGGTTTAACCACAATACGACTACTAGAAACTACGTCTTTTTGAGCTGCACCCCAAGTCCATTTTGAACTATCTATTGGTACTCCAGTCATATCCATTTGATTATAACCTGTTTCAAACTTACCTACCCATAAACCTTTTGTACCAAGCACTGTAAAAGCTTCATTTGTATGATAACTATCAACCGCAGTACCATTATCATTTTTACTTGCTCCAAACTGTACGTCTATTATTCTGGAATTTCCAGCGACTCTTCTAAAAGCCGTAGCTCCTCCATCTGCGGCGACAGTTTCACTATCAACTAAATTATTTGCATATTGAAGAGAGGTATAATTTCCCATATCCCATATCTTATAACTATATCTAGGTATCCAAACAAAGTATGACTCAATATCTTTTTCTAAAATAGTATCGCCTATCTTGTAAGACTTACTTGGACTCTTCACTAATATAACAGCATTAGCCCATTTCTTTTCTTCATACTTATACCACGGTGTATAAAGATTAGCGTACTTTACATTTCCTTTACTGTCGAGTGTTATTGGTATCATTCCATCTCCTAAAACTGGGTCTGCTCCATTTAAAATCTTTTCAGTATAAAGTGTATCCTGTTCACCTGATAAAGATTTATATCTTTGATATAATTCATCTATTGATAATTGAACATTATCATAACTTCCTTTACTATTTCCATTATCATAACTTACTTCTTTACTATCAATTATAGTAGACACCGCATAAACAGAGATACTTCCTACTACAAGCATCCCTGCTAAAAAACATAATAAATATTTGTGAAAACTTTTCTTTTTCAAATTTTTCACCAACTTTTATCAACATTCTTTATTTTTTGTTAATAAAAGTATACCCCCCCCCGATGGGTATTGTCAAGAGAAAGTTTTTCACAAAATGAAAAAAACAAAAAGATTTTCTTCTTGCTTTATAAAGTTAAAACCTTACTTTTATGTAACTCTAATTAACTTCCTATTTTTCTTTTTCTATATTATAATTTTAATATACTACATAGCTTCTTATATATAAAAGACTTTTGTGTACAACTTTACTTTCTTAAAGTCTTTTGTTTTGGTAAAAACTCTTTATAATTAGTTAAATATAATATATGTGTTGACATATTAGGAGATATTCCTATCTTTACTTCACCATCTTTAGTATGACTTCCATTTACATTAATTGGAAAAGCCCCTTCCTTAATAGTAAAGTGATATAAAGGATACTGATATTTCTTTGTAATTAAAATAGCTTTAATAATATCTTGTATTTCTTTTCTAGAATAACCACTTAAATCATAAGCATCACATATAGCCCCATCTTCACCTATAAATAATTTATTTTTCTTATCAATACTAATAATACTATCAGCTGGTAAAAACGCCTCTACAGTATCACGCTCATCAATAAAATGCGTATAATTATGAATTACTTCTCTATTAGAAAAAGTAAAATCTTGTACTGGTGATATAGCTCCTTTAATACTAGCCTTAGTACTTATACTCGCAATACTACTTGAAAATTTATTATATTCCATTATATTACACCTCTTTAACGACCTATCTTATCACCTTTTTAAAAAGAAAGCAATATTAATTATAAATATATAATTCGTGCTGACTCCTAGTACAAGCTACATATAATAAATTTCTCTCATTATTCCGATAAGAATTATCTCTATCATTATAAATAATAACACTATCAAATTCTAAGCCTTTAGCAGTATAAGCGGGTATTATAATTAACTCTTTCTTAAAATTCTTTGTATCAGCATCCACTAATGATATTTCTAATTCTTCCTTAAGTAAATCATAAATCTTTAAAGCCTCTTTTTCATCTTTAGTAATAATAGCTGTACTTTTATATTCATCTTGTAAAGTCTTTATATCATTAACTAAACTTTCTTTCAAATTAGCTAAATTCTTTCTAAAAACAATAGGCTTATTATTATCCCTTCTAATAGCGTTAATATGTCTTAAATTAAGAATTTTATTAGTATAAGCAATTATTTCCGGAGAAGAACGATAAGTCTTTAAAAGTTCCAAATACTTGCTTTCACCCTTAAATAAATCTTTTAACTCTTCTAATGAATCATATTTATAATAAGGATTTATATTCTGATTAATATCCCCTAAAATAGTAAAATCAGCTTTTTGAAAAATCTTACTTATAATAAGATATTGTAATCTATTATAGTCTTGAGCTTCATCAATAATAACTTGTTTAATTGTTCCCTCATAGATAAAGCCCTCTAAATAGCCCTTTAAATAAGCAAAAAGCAAAGCATCTTCATAGTTAAGAACAGCTTTTTTAATAAAAGAATTAATCGTTGCTTCAGGTAATTTTATTTTACAAAAAGAACTCAAGTAAAAATCTTTATATATTGTTTTATAATCTTTTTCAAAGTTAGCACTTTTCTTTAATAATTTTAAAAATGTAGCTTTTTTCTTATTACTTCCTTTATAAAATTGAGCTGATAACTTAGAAGCTATCTCTTCTACTCTTTCAAATAAAGGTAGACGATCATATTTATAATGAAGTAATTCATTTAATTCATCTTTCAAAACAACATTTTTTTCATCCTCAATAATATCTTCTAAAAACTTAGCTTTTTTAACATAATTATCAAGATAATTAGTAAAGTCATCTATTATTTCATCACTTTGTTTATATTTAACTAATTCTTCATATTCTTCTTTATGAGAATAATATCGTGATATAAAAGAAGTAAAAGTTTCTACATCCTTATATTCATTAATAAAAGCCGCCAAGTAGTCATTAAAAGTTGTTTGTAAAGTATTAGCTTCTCCTAAAGATGGTAAAACTTCAGAAATATATTCCGTAAAAATATTATTAGGTGAAAAAATTAAAATATTATTACTAGAAAGATTCTTAAGACGATAAAGTAAAAAAGCTATTCGATGAAGCGCAACCGTTGTCTTACCAGAACCAGCAATTCCCTGAACTATTAAGTTATTATCAGTTAAGTTTCTTATTACTTTATTTTGTTCCTGTTGAATCGTATTCACCACGTTTTTCATTTTTTCATTAGACTCTTTTGCCAAAACTTCTTGTAATACTTCATCATCAATATTTAAAGAATTGTCAAAAACCCCAACTAATTTATCATCAGCTATTTTATATTGTCTTTTTCTTTTTAATTCGCCTTTAAAAATACCACCAGGAGCTTCATACTCACAAGGACCTGTTTCATAGTCATAAAACAAACTACAAATAGGACTACGCCAGTCATATAAAATATTATTGGCATCTTTATCTTTCAAATAAGTAAGAGCCATATAAATATTAAAAATATCGCCATCTTCATCTTTAAAAACAATAGAAGCAAAATAAGGTTTCTTTTTTATCGTTAAAAGCTTTTTAAAATACTCTTTCTTCTTTAAAGCCCTATTTTCTTCTTCATCAGTAGTTAATTTAGCTTGTGCTATTTCCATATTATCAAAGCTATGAGCATCTTCCCATATCATCTTTTTAAACTCGACTAAATCTTCTTCCTCTTTATTAACGTCAAATCCTAAAGCCTCTATCGTTTCATTTAAGAGTTTACCTACTTTGTCTAAAATTTTACTTTCTTTTTTAAATTCCACTTCACTAATAGCCATACTTATCCTCCAAGACATTTTAAAAACTACAACTCGTGTAGTTTTCTTAGCTTGAATATATCAAAAAAATAGTAATTTTTCAAGTAATGGAAAAATAATTTACATTGTCATTTTACAAACTATTAATATTTTTTTCTTAAATAGTAGCCATTATCATATTCTTTTATTTTTAATTTTACTTCTTCACTACTTGGACTAGTATGAATAAAAAATTCATTCTTAGGTATCGCCTTATTAATAATCTTTTGATTATAGATAGGAACTATACTTTTAGGAACCTTTTTAGTTAAGACATCTACACAAAAATACTCATCCATTAGTATAGAAGAATTGGTCTTTAAAACAATAACATCTTCTTTTGGAATATACATACAACTTGTATAAGTAGCTTTATCCATATAAGTATAATCAAAATATTCAGGATTAATTTTAATAGAAATAGCTAAGTTCTTATCTTCAAAAGATCTAGAATATTCACCAATATTAAAAACAGTATTAGTTCTCTTAATCGCATCATAAGCTTTTTCTAATCTAGGCTTGTAAGCTTCTATTATAGCTAAAGAATAATCATTAACAGGTAAAAGACATTCACCATTTCTTTCTACTACTTCAATAGATGTTTCCTTATTATCTTTTAAAGATAACTTTTCTTTAACCCTATCCATAATATTTCTTATTAAATTTTGTCTTTCTTCTATGTCAACAATAACTCTTACAATATCTTCATCTAACATCGTTCTAGGAGTAAAATCTTTTACTATTCTAGAATCAGCTACTAAACATTTTTTAAGCTCATCTAAACGTGCCTGGTTTTTTAAATACTCACTTCTTAACCCCAAAATAATATCTTTTAAATAATACATAAATAATCGTCCTTCTTCTTTTTAAGTAGTTCTTATTATATAGCTATTTTTATTTTAAAGTCAAGCGTTATATTCATTTACTAAATTTAAATATTCTTCTTTTAATTTTTCTAACCTTTCTTTAGTTTTAGCTTCAAAACGTAGTGTTATATTAGGACCAGTATTACTAGCTCGAACTAAAGCCCAACCATCATCATAAAGAACTTTAATCCCGTCAATATCTAAATACTGATAATTATTTTTAATAACATAGTCTTTTATTTTTTCTATTACTTGAAACTTTTTCTCATCTAAAGATGGAACTTTTATCTCTTCTGTTGAAAAATATTCATTAATACCTAAAAGAAGTTCTGCTACTTTCTTTTTAGTCTTCGATAGAATCTCTAAAAGACGTAGTCCAGCATAAAGCCCACTATCAAAACCAGGCCATCTATCTCTAAAATAAACGTGACCAGATAATTCACCACCAAAAGGTAAATTATCTTCTCTAACTCGAGCTTTAGTATAAGAGTTTCCCGTTCTAGAACAGATTCCCTTACCACCTAATTTTTCTATTTCATCACTTAAGCTTTTAGAACATTTTACATCATATAAAAATTCCTTTTTAGAAACTTTATCTATTATGTCTCTTATGATAATTATCATTACCTTATCAGTAGGAATAAATTTCCCCTCATTAGAGATAACTCCTAGTCTATCCCCATCTCCATCAAAAGCAAGACCAATATCAGCCTTTTCTTCTAAAACTTTTTTCTTTAACTCCTCTAAATTCTCTTCAACACAAGGGTCAGGATGATGATTAGGAAAAGTTCCATCACTTATACCATTAATAGTAATTAAATCAATAGGAAACATTTCATATAACTCTTTAGCTATTATACTAGTAGTACCATTTCCCGGGTCAATAACTACTTTTAAACGCTCATTACCAAAAGAAAGATTATTTTTAAACAAAGTAAGATAATCATTTTTAATATCATACTCTTTAACTTTTCCTTCTCCACTCATAAAATCTTTTTCTAAAATAAAATTCAAAAAGTCTTTAATTTCTTGTCCTTTACAATTACCCTTTTCATCAAAAGCAAACTTAAAGCCATTATCGTCTTTAGGATTATGAGAAGCCGTAACCATCACACCACTAAAGATATTTAATTTAATACAAGCATAATAATACATTGGTGTTGTGCATAATCCCAAAGCAATAACGTCAATTCCTGTTTCCGTAATACCTTTTATTAAAGCATTATAAAGTACAGGACTACTTACTCTATTATCGTGTCCAACAATACAAGTCGTTTTACCAAGCTTTCTAATATAACTTCCAAAGCCTAGTCCAATAGTATAAGCAGTATCTTCATCTAACTCTTCCCTTACTTTACCTCTAATATCATATCCCCGAAAGATATACTTATTTATATTTTCTTTTATTTTCATAATCACTTCTAATCAATAAAAATTGATTCCTTTCTTATTTTTATATAATCTTCCTTACTCTATATTATCATATTTAAAAAGATTTTTCAAAAAATTAAAAGTCTCAAAATTTTGAGGCTTTATCTTCTAATTTATCAATTTTATCTTCTACTTCTTCTACTTTCTCATCTATTTTTTTATCTACTTCCCGTTTTAAAGCTTTTAACTCTTCCCTTTTCTTAATAAGTGAAGCTCTAAAATTATCAAAAGCTTTAGAATTTGGATATTTCAAACTAGGGAATGATTTAAGTAAACGAACAGTTAAAGTTAAATATTTTTCTAAAGAAGTACGAACCTCTTTTTTTATTTCACTAGTCGCATCCGTCTTAGTATAATTTTTAACATTTATTTCTAGTCTAATTAAAACTAATAAAGAAATGACCAAATCAACTAAAAAGACTATTAAAATTATTAAAGCAAGTATCTCTAAAGCAAAAGGCGTAAGTATATTTAAATATTTTTCTAAAATAGGATTAATAAGACGAACTATTATTAAACCACCTATCCCAAATAAAAGAGAATTTTCTAGACAAACACGTCCTTCAATATTAAACTTCTTTGTTGAATAGTCCCACCAACGCAACTTAAAAATTTTTTCTAAAACCAAACTAGTTAAGTACTCTAAAGTTGTACAAACAAAAGCTGACATAACAAATAAAGCAAATAAGTCATCTTTATAACGAGAAAGTAAAAGAATCATCACAACAGATGATACACCATAAATAGGTAGATAAGGTCCAATAAGAAAACCTCTAGAAAAATTTATTTTCTTAGTATGAATGCTAACGTGGATTACTTCAGCTAAATAACCTAGTATTGAAAAAAACATAAATTGTAAAAATAAATAACTTAAATTATAAAGCATTTAATCACCTCTTAAAAGAAAATTGTTAAAAATATTAAAATAATACCAAGAACAACACCTAAATAAGTTGTTTTTTTATCTTTAGTCAAACGAATTCTTGGGAGTAATTCTGAAATAACAATAAAGAAAAGCATTCCTAATGTTATTGATAATAAGATACCTAAAACTAAAGAATTAATAGTATTTAGGTTTAAGAAAAACATAATAATGCCTCCCACAAAAGTTGATAAAGAAACAAGTAGAATAGAAAGGCTTGTCTTACTAGTGCTTTGATTACTTTGATAAAAAGCCCCTGCGATTACTATTCCTAAAGGTATATTATGAAAACCAATTCCTAAAGTAATAGCTAAACCTAAAGATGTATCGGTTAAAATAGCTGAGTAAACAGCCATACCCTCAATAATATTATGCAAAACAATAGCTAAAGATGTAACTATTCCAATATGAACTAAATTGTTTTTTAACTCCTTACTAGTCATCTTTTCTTCCTCGTGGTCAGGAATAAAATTATCTAAAAGTCTTAAAGCTATATAACCAATAAAAGTACATATTATAAAAACATATAAATATTTAAGACCTAAATTATCAATTATCTCAGGTAAAAGATCAGAAAATATTAAAGAAACAATTACTCCAAAAGCTAAACCTATCGAAAAATCAACTACCTTTTGTTTTTTCTTAACTAAAAAAGCAATTAAAGCCCCTATTATTATAAATATTCCTAATAATAGTGTCGTTAACAAACCCAACTGGATACGTCTCATATTAAGCTCCTATTATTAAATAGGCAATTACTACCGCTGCGAGTAATAAACGATAAATCATAAATATCTTAAAATTATGATTATCTAAATATTTTAATAGACATCTAATACAGATTAAGCCAACAATAAATGATAAGAAAATACCCAAAACAAAAGTTAAAGGAGCCGCTAATATTACTGTCCAAGTTTCCTTCTCAATAAGCTTTAAAACAACCGCACCACAAACTACAGGAGCACTTAAATAGAAAGAAAACTTAGCCGCATTTTCTCTTTCAATACCTAACATTCTTCCAGCCGCAATAGTTGTTCCACTACGAGAAAAGCCTGGTATTAAAGCAAATACTTGACTACAACCAATTATTAAAGCATCTTTTAAAGTCATATCTTTTATTTCTCTTTTATTCTTACTATACTTATCAGCTAAATAAATAATTACACCCATAATAGCTAAAGCTAACGCAATAATAAAATATTTTTTACGAATAATCTCTTCTATTGGCTCTTCAAATAATACCCCTACAATAGCCGCTGGAATCGTAGCCGCAACTAAATACCAAAGTATTTTACCATCCTTATCTTTAGTACCCTTAGTAAAGCCTTTTCCTATCATAGTAATAAAATCTTTAAAGAAATAAACACCTATTGCCAGAAGAGTTCCTAAATGAAGGGCAATATCAAACGTTAATTCCATATTAGCGCCCATTGATTTACCTATTCCAAAAAGATCTCTAAATATAATTAAATGCGCTGATGAAGAAATTGGCAAAAACTCCGCAATTCCCTGAACTAATGATAATACAAATATTTCTACAAAACTCATTTTATTCCTCCTAACTTATAACCTACTATAGTTCCTAAAACCAGTAGAATTAAACCTATTATAATTTGTGAAACTGTAAAAGATAATACCGCTACCTCGTGATAAACAGATATAGGTATCGCAATTATACTTGCGACTATGAAACCTAAAACCCCAAAATAAGTTTTTACTTCAAACTTTTTAAGTAAAAATTCAATTATTTTAGCAACCCCAACAATGCCAATTACTATACCTATTCCAAAAATTCCTAACACTAAAATGTTTGCTGGAATATTTTTTAGATGAGCTAAATCTTTAATAGCTTTAACAACTGGGAAATAATAACCTAAAAGCATTAAAACTAAAGAACCACTTACCCCAGGAATAACCATAGTCGCCGCCGCCACAACGCCAACTAATAATAATATTATATAACTACTTACATTCATATTAGTAAAACTAGCTTCCTTAAAACCACTAAATAAATCAGGAATAATAGCTAAAAAGATTACTAATAAAAAAGTAAGAGCCATAATTATATAACTAGATACTTCCTTAGTTTCTTTTTTCCCAGTAACTTTTCTTTTCAAAAGCGGTATTCCTCCTATGACAAGTCCCATAAAGAAAAGAGTTGTTGGTACTGGAAAATGTTTAAAACTACTATCAATTAAATTACTCATCGTAAGAATTGATAAACCCATTCCTAAAAAAACAGGAACCAAGAATTTAATATTTTCTTTTAACTTAGAAAAAAAGTGACTAATAGAAGCTATAAAACGCTCATAAATACCAAGAGTTAAAGCTAGTGTTCCGCCACTTACCCCAGGAATAATATTAGCTATTCCCATTATAAAACCTTTTATTACTAAAAATATCGTTTCTTTCATCATACACCTAACTTTCTATTATACTCATTATTTCTGGTACAATATGCTTTTTACGTGATAAACAACCTTCAATAAAATAGCCTTCAGGACAATCAACCTCATATGCTACATCCATAATGTCTTTTGCCTTTTTATTATATAAAACATAACTACCATTTTTAATTATATCCGTTACATATAACGCAACTAAACAATAATTATTAGCTAAAGCTACCTCGTCTAAGACATCAACATATAAATCTATTTCTTTTAAAATATCCGTAAAATTCATTGTAAAGAATTGTCCTATCGCAAAGCTCTTATTATTAACAGTATATAATTTATAATCATTATATAGAACATCTTCTTTACTCATACCATCTAATGAAGTACCAGCTTTTAGTAATTCCATACCATACTTTTGATAATCAAAATCAATAATATTAGTTAAGTCCTTTACCGCCATAATATCTTTTTCGGTTGTCGTTGGACTTTTTAAAATTAAAGTATCAGAAATTATTCCCGAAATTAAAGCACCAGCTATATGATAAGGAATACTTATATTTCTTTCTTTAAACATTGTATAGACAATTGTACAAGTAGAGCCAACTGCCATATTACGAAAATTAATAGGATTATTAGTAGTAATACTTCCTAGATTATGGTGGTCAATTATTTCAAGTATATCAGCTTCTTCTATACCCTCAACACTTTGAGCCTTTTCATTATGATCAACTAAAATAACTTTCTTCGGCTTTTTCTCAGATAAATCAGTTATTTTTAATAAGCCTAAGCATTTATTTTTCTTATCAACAATAGGATAATTAGTATGCTTCAACTTATTATTTATATCAACAACAGTATCAACAAATTCACTATTTTCAAACTTTATTGGATTAAAGCTTCTTAACATTGTCTTAATATAATTAGTTAAACCAACTAATCTAGTGACGTGATATGTATCATAAGGAGTTCTTATGATATTTACTTTATTTTTCTTAGCTATTTCAATATGTTCATCTTTTATCTTAGAATCTCCTGATAAAATAATTAGCTTAACCCCACTTGATGCCGCATATTCAATAACACTATGCCTATCCCCAACGATTAAAATCATCTCTTGATTAAGATTAGTATTTTCAATAAAAGTAGTACTACGATAAGCTGCGACAATTAATTTACCAATAATTGAATCATCAAAACGTAAAATCTCTTCACCTTTTAAAACCAACAGTAAATTATCATAAGATGTATATAAATCTTCAATATTTTCATTGATAATGGTATGAGACAAATCTTTAATAGTAATTAAACCCGTAAAATTATTGTCCTTATCAACAACAGGTAAACCAGTTAAACCTTCTTTTAGCATCATTTGATAACCCTCATAAATAGATGCTTCTTCTTTAATATAAAAACCTTTATGATAGCCAATATCCTTTAGCTGCAACTTAACATCATTTAAATACTTAGGCGTATTAAGTTTAAAATAATTTAGAGCAAAAGCTGTTTCTTTATTAATATCTCCTAATATTCTTGGCTCTGTTTCTTCCCCTAATTCATTCTTTAAATATGAAAGAGCAATTGCGGATAATACTGAATCAGTATCAGGCTTTTTATGTCCGAAGATATAAGTCTTTTCCATCCTACATCCTTCTTTCTTATAAGAGTATATCACACTTTTAAAATGAACAAAATGATTTATTTATAAATTATTCTAAATATCGCAATTTTTAGTCTTTTTTTCTTAAATATTCTTAAAAGATTAATTATAGATAGCGTGACCACATTTGTTTTCTTATTCACTAATTCGATAAATTCTAAACTTATAAGCCTTATTAATTGTTTCTTTTCCTAACAATTTAATAATAATACAAACGTTTGTTCTTGTCAACCAAATAAATTACAAAATTTATAACTTATTTATTTTTTAAAGAGAATTCCTAATATATAAAAAAAGGGCTTTATCACCCATCTAATGATACTTGATATAATTAACAGCTATAAGTAAGAGAAAAGTCATAGCTGCCTGCAACTCCTTCTTCGTTGATTTAGATTTTTCATAAACTGCCGCAACATCATCAAGAATATCAACTATCCAACTTTCTAAATACATTGGTGGTCTTAAACCAATTGGAAACATATGCTTTCTAATAATATCTTCTTGTTTTTTAGTTAAAGTAAAATATTGTTTAGCTTTTTTTAAAGCTACCTCTGGATGATTTTTTAATTTACTTATATTATTATCTGTATCTCCATCAAAGAAAAAATCGTGAAGTAAAGCAGCTTCCGTTACTTCTTTATAATCTAAATGAAGAGTCTTAGAAACTTGAAAAGAAAAATACGCTACTCTCATACAATGGTCATATCTTGTAATACCGTGATGTTTTATCTTTTTTAACTTTTGAAACTCTTCATTACTTATAATTGGCTTTATAATCTCAAAAAAATCTTCATTATCATATTTATTCATAAAAAATCGTTCCTTACGTTAATATTTTATGCTGCACATTACCTATTTATAATATCATATTCTTAAAACTTTTTTCAAATTATAATAGATATCTTTAATATGATTTACATTATTTTACATACTTAAACTAATTCTTTTAAGATTTCAGCCATTTCTTGTTCTTCTTCTTTAGATGTTTCTTTAATCTCATTATTTTCATTAAACCATATTGGTAAATTTTCTTTTGCCTCTTTAATAGGCTTTTCTTCCTTTACTTTAACTATTTTTCTTAATTTTTTATGTTCTTTTTCCGTTATCCGCATAGCTTCTTCAACTGTTTCAATATTAAGTCTTTTCCATTGACCCGCAATTGTCTCAACATAACTTTTCTTTAATTGTTCATTATTTATCTTTAAAACATAAGCAATAAGTACATTGACAACGCCAGGATTAAGTTTTTGCTCTACTAATAAATTTTCTATTAAACGTTTATCTCTATCAGTAGGTTCAGCTCCTTTATATTTAGCCTTTAAAAACTGATATGGATTTAAATTTTCAAATGCATAAACCATCTTAGCCCATTTTGAATTATCTCCTTTAGGCTTTTTTAGATAATCAGGCTGTCTATTATATATAAGCGTTGGTAAGTTACCACTATTTTCAAATTGATAATACTCTCTACAACTTTTACGAAGAAGCATCTTATCAATTAAGCCTTTTTCATTAATAGCGTTCCTTACTAAACCCTGCATATCTAAAGTATTTAAATTATAAGTAAAACTTAAAGCATTAATTAAGTCTTTTGTCTCTTTATTAAAACATCTTTCATTAATTTGTGAAGATGGAATACTAGATATTAAAAGATTAAAGTCTATTCCCCTATTTATTAAAATATTATTAGAATCTCTTTTAGTGACATCATCATTTATTTCTAGAATAGTTCCTGTAACTGATGTAAAAACATCATCAAACTTAGAAGTAATATCTTCATAGTCTTTTAGATTTATACGAGGAATTTTATAATAATTTAAAATACGTTCATATTCTTTTTTACCTAGATTATTATATAAAACAACATTTAGGATAGGATGATTAAAAAACTCATTAGGTGTAAGTGGAGAATAGATTAAGTAAACATAGTGATTAATATTATCTTTTTTTAAGTAAGTTTTTATTAAGCCTACACCTTCTAATTTTTCTCGAGCTATAATAATATCTTCTAATTTTAACTGCATTGTCGACATTAAATGATGATGGGTTAAGTCTTCACTCATTAGTTCTAATTTATCTAAATCATCAAGTAAAGTAAAATATAATGAAGTAGCAGTATAACCTATAATGGGTTGGTATAGCATAGAAATAATCTTCCTATCATTATCGCTTAAAACTGTTTTATTTAAAACAATATAAGTATCAGCTGGCAAAATAGTTAGATTTTTCATATCATCACCCTCTAACTACAAAAATACCATTTAATTAGTAAACTGTCAAACTAAAGTTTAGTAATGCTGGGCTGATAAAGGATATAGCATAAATTATTAGTGTTAATGTAAACTCAATAAGCCTATAACTTTAGATAAGTATTGACTTCAAACCTAGTTTAGCTATTGTCTTATAAATATAGATAAAGACTTTGAAAGAAGACCAAAAACGCAACTTTTAGTAGTTACGTTTAACTTTATAATTATCCTGTTCCCATTGATAATAATACTCATTATTTACATAATTTTATGATAAGAATAAACACACCAAACGTGTTAGTGTGTCATAAAATTACAAAGTAGATGCATCTAACTTATGAAATATCTTTTTTCTTAATAATTATCTTTCTTTTGATAATAATCTCAATAAAACTTTAACATAAAAGAAGAAAATACACATTAATGATTTATTATAAGTAATAGTGTGTCACAACAACTTAGATACACACCTAACTTCCGAGATTAGATACATCTATTTTTATCATACGCAAGTTTTACTTGCTAAATAAATTATATAGTGTTTTATTGTTAAATGCAACTCTTTTTCGAAGAATTAGAATAAGAATTATCACTAGCTGACTCTTTTATACATATAGACAGTTACATATGGTTGTAAAGTGCTTATAGTTGCGGCCGTTCCGGTAAAACTATGAGTATGTCCATCACTTGTTGTACCTTTTCCAGCTGCTCCACTTGTAGAAGTACTTATTGAATTTGTTGAAAGGGCTGGTATTGTTCCTGTAACCGTATGTGAATGATTATTAGTATATCTTACAACTAAAAACTGATAAGGTCCAGAAGAAGAATAATATGCACCAGCCCATCCACTAGGTAATGAAGTTGTTGTATTAGTTCCAGCTTGTGCACTTGGTGGATTACCAGCTGGTTGAACAGCACTCCAAACAGATGATGTATTGGCTGTTTTACCATTAGTAATAGAAGAAGCTGCTGTTGTATGAGTATGACTAATCGTATGAGTGTGACTTGGTATTTGATTTATCGTAAGTCCTGTACTTCCTATTGTTCCACTTGGGGTATAAGATACAGACTTAGCCCCACCAGTAGTGTCAGCTGTTTTAAATTCGTTTTGGGATGTATCTACTCCTACTAGAGTTTGTCCTTTTCCATAGGCTTCCCATTTACCACCTATTACTGTATTTACCTGTTCAGCTGTTGTCATACTAGTACTTATATAAATACTTCCAATAGGATATGTTTCATTTAAAATATCTTTTTTTATATCTTCTCTTAAATCAGTAATTTGATCATTAAACTTTGTACAAGTTCCATCTATGGCATCTTGCACATTATTAAAGCCTAACCCACTATTATCTTCATAGTAAACGTCTTTACTATTTACTATAGTTTCTGCTAAAACATAGGAAGAAGTTACTGAAATTAATACCGCTATTATTATTCCTATTATTGTAGTTTTATAATTATTATTTTTATTTTTATTTTTTCTCATAATTATTCACCTACTCTTATCAGCATTTTTTATTATTTACTAATAAAATTATACCCCCCCCCGAGGCTGTCTGTCAAGTGGCTTCAAAAAACATTACTCAACAAATTATGTACAAAAGCGCCACTTTTAACAGTAATGTTTTTTGTACGCAAATAATTTAGAAAAGAGCTAGTCAAAAATAATAAAATAGCAAACTACTTCATAAGCCTTGACACAAGAACAAATGTTTTATATAATTGCAGTAAGGAGGTAATTGATGAATCAAGATAAAATGCATTTAGTAAACAAAATATTTAATAATGAAACTATTAGGACTGTTTGGGATAAGGAACAAGAGAAATACTTTATAAGTGTTGTCGATATTGTTAGTGTTATTTCAGAAAGTAATAATCCACAAACATACTGGAGAGTACTTAAAAAGAGACTTAAAGATGAAGGAAATGAAACCGTTACAAATTGTAACACTTTGAAGCTTAAGGCTAAAGATGGTAAATATCGTATGACTGATGTTGTTGATATTGAAGGAATGTTTAGAATAATTGAATCAATTCCTAGTAAGAATGCTGAACCAATTAAGCAATGGTTAGCAAAATTAGGAAGCGAGAGAATAGATGAGACATTTGATCCATCACTCGCAGCACAAAGAGCAGTAGATTTATATAGAGCTAAAGGCTATGATGAAAAATGGATTGCTAAGAGAATTAAAGGTCTTCAGGATAGGAAACAACTTACTGATGTATGGAAAGATGGAGGAATTACTGAATCAAAAGAATATGCAATTCTAACAAATGAAATTTATAAAGAATGGTCTGGAATGACTGCAAAGCAATATAAATCATTTAAAGGGCTTCGAAAAGAATCTTTAAGAGATAATATGAGTGATATTGAAGTAACACTTGCGGATTTAGGTGAAATTGCAACTAGAGAAATAGCTAAAAAGAAAAATCCCAAAGGATTAAATGAAAATATTGAAGTTGCTAGACAGGGTGGAAAAATTGCAGGGAATGCCAGAAAAGATTTAGAACACGAAATTGGAAAAAGCATAGTGACTCGTAATAATGCATTAAATTATGAATACATAGAAGAAAAAGAAATCGAAATGAAAAATTAAAAGAAAGTTATAGGTGAAATAAATGGATAATAAATTTAATAATATGCTTAATGAATTTTTAGCAAATACTGATGCTAAAGATGATGATGAATTGAATGAAAAATTACAAGAATTCATTCAAAAGTACAATGCTGGAGAAATCGAATATGAAAATACAATATTGGATGATGCTTACGAACTATTAGAAAAGGCAGAAAATGCAAAATCAAAAACACAAGCTATCAAATATGCAAAAGAAGCATATAAAATGTGTCCAGACTGCTTTGCTGCAGTACTATTTCAAGCACATCTAGAAGATAATCCATTAAAAAGGTGGAAGTTATTGGAAGAAGGATTAGCCTTTGAAAAAAATAGATTAAAAAATGAGGGGTACTTTGATAAAGATAATAGTGGACATTTTTATGGAATATTTGAAACTAGACCATATATTAGCGGGTTATATGCCAAAGCAAATTACTTAGTTTTAGATGGCAAAATAAAGAAAGCACGCGATGTTTGCAAAGAAATTCTTAAATTAAATAAAAATGATAACACGGGTGCTAGATATTTACTTATGGCAATATATGCTTATTTAGAAGAAGAAAACGATATGCTTAAACTATACAAAAAATATCCTGAAGAAAGTTTAGTAATGCTATTTCCACTATTTATACTTTACTATAAACAAGGGAATGATAAGAAAGCTAAAGAGTATTTAGATCGAATAAATAAAGCTAATCCAGATTTTCTAAAATTTTTTAAAGGTACAATGAAAGAAAATAAAAATGTTATGGAAGGATATTATTGTAAAGGGGATTCATCTGAGGTTATAATGTACTTTAGACAATATTATTTTCTTGTAGAAACTATACCTACGATAAATTATTACATATTAGAAAATAGCAAAAAAAAGAAGTAGTTACATTTTTAATCTTACTTAAAGTCTAACAAAGAAAGAAACACTAACACTTTTTAGAAGGTGTTAGTGTGTCAAAAAAATATTAGAGATATACTTAACTTCCAAGATTAAGTATATCTATTTTTATTATATGCAAACTTTTTTAAAAATTTAGTATAAAAATTAAGCTGTTCTTTTATACATATAGACTGTTACATATGGTTGTAAATTATTTAAAATTGTGGCTGTTCCAGTAAAAGTATGGGTATGAGCTTTTCCTCCTCCAGTTGCTCCACTTGTAGAAGTACTTATTAAATTTGTTGTCATTGCTGGAACGGTTACGGTACCTGTAACACTATGAGTATGAGCTCCAGCTGATACCGTTACACCAGCATTTGAACCACTAGCATCGAAATAAAATGAATAAGATGATGGCTGATTATAGGGATGTCCAGTAATAGGTGTAGGGTTTCCAATTACATTAAGATTATGCGTATGAGCTCCATTACTTTGTGCAGTTAAAGATAAAGTAGTTGTATTAGTTTGTGGTGTTGTATGGGTATGACTAATTGTATGGGTATGGCTTGGTATTTGATCAGTAGTTAATGTCGTACTACCTACCGTACCGCCTGGTGTATAGGATACTGACTTTGCACCACCAGTTTTTCCTATCGTATTAAACTCCGTTTGACTTGTATCTACCCCTACTAAAGTTTGACCTTTTCCATACACTTCCCAAGTTCCACCTAATGCATTTTTTACTTGATCTGCAGTTGACAGAGTTGCACTTATATAAACACTTCCTACGGGATACATTTGATTTAATAATTCCTTTTTTAAATTGGTTAAATTATTATTAAACTTTGTGCAGGTTCCATCTATCGCATCTTGCACATTATTTACAGCTAGACCCGATTTATCTTCATAGTAAACATCTTTACTATTAATAATACTTTCAGCTAAAACATATGAAAAAGTTATTGATATTAAAGTACCAATTAACATAAATAATATATTCTCTCGAAACCTTTTCATAATTTTTTCACCAACTTTTTCTTGCACAATTCTTATTTTTTTTCTAATAAGATGATACCCCCCCCCCAGGGC
>CANRQG010000017.1 GCA_947632735.1 uncultured Bacilli bacterium
GTACCAGAAGTATCACCCATATTACCAAATACCATTGATTGAACATTAACAGCAGTTCCCCAATCGCCTGGAATATCATTCATACGACGATATACGATAGCACGAGGATTATCCCAAGAACGGAATACAGCCTTAACAGCACCCATTAATTGGTCCGTTGGATTTTGTGGGAACTCTTCGCCATTCATACTTTCCTTATAAACCTTCTTGAACTTGACAACTAATTCCTTTAAATCATCAACAGTAAGTTCCGTATCATACTTAATACCCTTAGCATCCTTTACTTCATCAATAATTTTTTCAAAGTAAGATTTTGGCACTTCCATAACAACATCTGAATACATTTGAATAAATCTTCTATATGAATCATAAGCAAATCTAGGATTACCAGTTTTTTTAGCAAATCCTTCTACAGCCTCATCATTAAGACCTAAATTTAAAATTGTATCCATCATACCAGGCATTGATGCTCTAGCACCACTTCTTACTGATACCAATAATGGATCGTTATTGTCACCAAACTTTTTACCTTGAATTTTCTCTATTTCCTTCAAAGCTTCAAAAATTTGCTCTTCTATTTCCTTTGAAATAGTCTTTCCATCCTTATAATATTCAGTACACGCTTCAGTTGTAACCGTAAAACCTTGAGGTATTGGTAAACCTAAATTAGTCATTTCTGCTAAGTTAGCACCTTTACCACCTAGTAGGTTACGCATATCAGCATTTCCTTCTTTAAATAAGTATACGTATTTATGCATTAATATTCCTCCTCTTAAAATACATAAATATTATAACAGTTCTTTTACTTTGAGACAAGAAAAATTAAGAAATATAAGGAAATTTTACAGGTATTATTCTCTTATGAGCTAATATTTAAGAATTAGAAGAAGGTATGCCGAACACTTGATAAACATTCAACCTTTATAATCTTAATATATCAAGTATTAATTCTGGTGATATTTTCATAAAGTAAATTAAAGTTAAAGCTATTAATAAGAAAGGGCCAAATGGGACAATTCTTTCTTTTTTCTTAATTAGAATAAATAACGATACTGGTAAAGCTAGACAACTACCTAAAAATATTGATATAACACCTAAGAGTGGATGAAGAATAAGACCAAAGATAAACATTAATTTTATATCTCCCCCACCTAGTGATTCTCTTTTAAATAGCTTATTTCCTACTAACATAATTATATACATTACTAAAAATAAGAAGGCACCTGATAAAATCTTAAAGAAAGCTCCTTTTAAGCCTAAATCTAATCCTTGTAAAATAATAAAATAAAAAGCAAAGAAGATTAAAAGTTCATCAGGAATAATTAAATATGTCATATCACTTACTGTTGTTATGACTAATAAAGCAACAATACCTAAAGCTATTAGTAAAGAATAAGAAAAACCAAAAGAGTAATATGCTAAAGCAAACAAAATACCAGTAAACAATTCCATATAAGTAGAAAGTGAACTTATTTTCTTTTCGCAGTAGCGACATTTACCTTTAAGAAACAAGAAAGATAAAATAGGCACCATATCTAACATTGTTAATTTATGCCTACACTCGTCACAACGTGAACGTCCTGTTAGAAAAGAGCAACCTTTCGGAAGTCTTTGTCCAACTACTGTGAAAAAAGAGCCAAAGAACGTTCCAAAAATAAAAAAGATAATTAAGTATAAATATTTCATAATTACCCTCCTTATTTAACTTGTTCATAAATCGCAAACATTGGTTGAATTATTGATAAAAGAATTATACCAACGACAATAGCTAAGAAACAAATTAAAATTGGCTCAACTAAACTCTTCATTTGGTCAATTATATTTTTATGGAGCATTTGAAAATGAGCCGCCACTTTTTCCATCATTGTTCCAAGCTGACCTGTTGTTTCACCAGTTACAAGCATTTCATAGGCAACAACTGGTACTGCCCACTCCCCTTTAAAAGCTGTTGAAATAGAATCACCTTTTGCTAAATTAGTTAAAGATTTATCTATTATACCTTTATATATTTCATTATTAGTAATCTTTGACAATATCTCCATACTATCAGTAATAAAAACACCGTGATTTATTAATGAAGCAAAAGTCTTTGTAAAATTAGCTATTTCATTATATATAATAACATTCTTAACAACAGGAATATGCATTAAAAAGGTCTGGACCATTGTCCTAAATTGCTTATTTTTAGTATAAGCAAAGTAGAAGCTACCAATTACAATAATTAAACCACCTAAAAGAAAATACCAATATGATTTGACAAAGTTACTTACAGCTAAAATAGTTAACGTTAAAGCTGGCAGTTCAGCATTATTATCTTCAAACATAGTCGCAAACTGTGGCACTAAATAAGTAAGCATAAAGATTAAAACGGCAAAAGCAATAGTCAATACGACTAAGGGATAAGTCATAGCACTCTTCATTTGTTTACGAGTTTGGTCCATCGCTGTATAATAATCAGCCATATCATCTAGAATAGTTGGTAAATCACCTGTCATTTCAGCTGTCTTAACCATATTTATTAAAAGCTTAGGATAAGTTTTATTTTGCCGTTCCATTGCCGAAGAAAAACTTTCTCCTCTTAAAAGTTCATAGACAAGTTCATTAAAACTTTTCTTCATACCTGATTTATTTGTTTGTTTAGCAAGTATTTTTACTGAATCAGCTAATGGTATACCAGATTTAATATAAGTTGATAACTGGGTAAGAGAAAAAGCTAAGTCAGCTGTTTTAATACGTCCATTACCACCTAGGTCAATATCATATTTAGACCTTTCTTTAACTTCTAAAACTTGATATTCCTGAGATAATAAAAAGTTCCTAACATCATCTGCAGATTCAGCATCAAAGTTACCCTGTTCTTTTTTACCCATACCATTAATTATAATATAATGGAATCTTTTTATCGGGCGATCAACTTTTTTATTTATATCAGCACTAGAAGTCATACTATTTATCAAGTCACTATCACCATTATCAATAGGTTGCTGCTGCATATTAACTAATGGCTGTTTATTATTATTTAAAGTTTGTGGTGGTGTACTTATTTGATTATTAATATTATTTTGAGGAGCGCTAACAGCTGGACTATCATCGATTATTTTAGAACTAGTAGTTACTTCACTATCACTTATAGGGTCATTTGCTTTAGTAACTTTTGTTTTTTTAAATAAACCCATTTTGACTCCTCCTATTCTAACTATATTTAAATTTTATCATAATAATTTTCATTTTTAAATACTTTAATTTAACTTTTTAGTTTCTTTTACATACATTAATATAAAGAGGTGTGATATGTATCCTTATAATAATCCTGGCCTTTTTAGTCGAGGTCTTAGTCTTACAAAGGGCATAAATTGGAGTAATTTTTTAGATGGAACACAAAAAACACTAGGAATAATTAATCAAGCTATTCCTATTGTCTATCAAGTTAAACCAATTATAAATAATGCTAAAACAATGCTTAGAATTGCCTCTTCTTTGGCAACAAATGATACTAAACCTTCTCCTAATAATCAAAATAATATACCAACTAATAATACTAATAATACCTTACAAAACTATAGTAATAATAGACCTATTTTTTACATCTAATTAAAGGTTTAAAAAAATAATGTTAAATATTTTTAACACTATTTTTATTTTCGTAATTTTTTAAAAATTCTTCTTTATATTCTAATACTCTATTTTCTTTAATAGCTTCTCTTAGTTCTTCTGTTAATCTTACTAAAAAATAAATATTATGTATAGAAAGTAATCTACCTCCTAATGTTTCATCAGTAGTTATTAAATGCCTAATATAGGCTTTAGAATAGTTTCTACACGTGTAACAGTTACAGCCCTCTTCTACTGGATGCAAATCTTCTTTAAATTTGGCATTATGAAAGTTAATTTTTCCCTTTCTTGTAAAAGCTTGACCGTGTCTAGCAATTCTAGTTGGTAAAACACAATCAAAAATGTCAACACCACGAATTACCCCCTCAATAATATCTATTGGTTCACCAACACCCATTAAATAACGCACTTTATCTTCGGGAAGATAAGGAATCGAATAATCAATAGCTTTGTACATATCTTCTTTTGCTTCTCCATCGTTCGCAACACCGCCAATTGAGTAGCCATCAAAATTCATTTTAACAGTTTCCGTAGCTGATAATTTTCTTAAATCTTCATAAGCTCCACCTTGAACAATACCAAAAAGAGCTTGATTTTCATTACTATGGACAGCTTTACCTCGTAAAGCCCAACGAAGAGTCCTTAAAACACTATTCTTTAAATATTCATAACTAGCACTAGCAGGAGGACATTCATCAAAACTCATCGCAATATCACTATCTAATTTATTTTGAATTTCAATTGACTTTTCTGGTGTCAATAAAAGTTTTTTACCATCAATATGACTTTTAAATACTACTCCTTCTTCAGTAATATCTTTTTTCTTGTTTTTAGCAAGTGAAAAAACTTGAAAACCACCACTATCTGTTAATATAGGCCTATCATAACTCATAAATTTATGAAGACCACCACATCTAGCAATAACATCTTCACCAGGTCTTAACCATAAATGATAAGTATTAGCTAAAATAATTCCACAGTGAGCATCAATTAACTCTTCTTTACTTAAAGATTTAACTGTTGCTCTAGTACCAACAGGCATAAACATAGGCGTTTCATAAGTTCCATAATTAGTATGTATTTTTCCATAACGAGCTTTAGTTTTATCATCTTTTTTCAATAATTCATATTTTATTTTCATTTTATCATTCCTAACTATTACTTATTATAAAACACTTTCGAGGTATTTCCATCATAAACTTCCTAAGAAAATAAGTCAAGAACAAATTCTTGCGACCAAAATGATTTATAAATAAATCATATCCAAATCTCACGATTTGGTATTTCTCCTTCATAGGATAATTCTACCCTAAAAAGACCAGTTTCCGATAGTCGCTACCGTACTTAATATTTTTTAATTCTTTATTAATTCATTTGTCCTATATATTTTCTTATTCCTTCTTCATATCTTTTAAAGATAAGTTTACTTTATTTTTATATAATTGTTCTTTATTAATTAACATTGTTCATTCCCCCTACAATTAAATAATAATACAAATGTTTGTGACTGTCAATAGAACAAATTGTGAAACTTATAATTTATTACTTTTTACCAAGCAAATTTCTAATATATAAAAAAAAATAATTATTTTTTTGTTTAAAAATCTTTTTTTAGCTAATAATATTAATGAAGTTAACTACTTATTCACAAAGTACTGGCTATATAGCCAATAGTTATTCAACTTATATTCCTGATAAAATCTACATATAAGAAATGGGGTGATATAGTGTGGAAAAAATTGTAAAGGTAAAAGTTGGTATGGGTGAATTTTTATTTAAGCTTGATGATTTATTAGAAAAGAAAAATATCAGTAAAAATAAAATGATGCGCGACACAGAAACAGACTTTAAAGTTATCCAAAGAATTGCTACTGGTACTATAACGAGGATAGATATTTACGTTTTAGCAAGAATTTGTGATTACCTAGATTGTAATCTTTCTGATTTAATAGAATATGAGCGCTGTTAAGCACATTTAAAGGTTTAAAATATGATTTACGAAAAAGAAATTAAATTATTAGTTAATAAAACTAAAAAGAAAGAAAAGCTAGAGCAAGAACTGGCTTTAAAAGAACTACGAAGTAAAGCTCTAGCTTTAAAAAAAGATAAAAAAAGTTTTTTAAAACAAAAATGGCAAGATTCTAAAGAAAAAGTTTTAGATAAAAAATATTTTTCTAAATTAAAAAAAGACAACTTAAATCATAATGAAGAAGAAATCTTTTCTTTAGAAAAAGATAATATTTTATTTAAAGTTATTTATAATAAGTTTTTACAAAAGCAAGTTACTGTTTCTGATTTTAATCATTGTGATACTTCTTATATTAAGTTTGATATATTTTTATCAATTGAAAAAAATAATATTAAAGATATGCATTTTTTAGAAAAAAGCTTTGTAGAAGAAAGAGAAGCCAGAAATTATTTTTCCGAATTAAAGGAAAAAATTGTAAAAACTAATGCTGATATTTTGCTACACGATATCTTATTAATGCTAAATAATGAAATCAAAAATTTACAAAAAGAATTAAAAAAATAAAAGCGACCTAGGTCGTTTTTTTAGCTGCATCATTTGTTAAGACTAATTTTTGTGTTTCAATATATTTATAAAAACCATTACAAGAAATATGCTTTACTGGTTTTTGATATTCATAAATATAAAAAATGTTCTTAGTTAAATTATAGTTATGGTCATTTAAGAATTTTTGCTTTACATCTTCTAATAAAGCTTTTTCACTTTCATATTCACGTACACCTTTATATGTTTGCCAAGAATGTTCAAACCAATAATATTTATCCTTATCTTTGAATGCTAAAAAAGTATGAGATGGTAAATCGTCATTATCAATAAGATAAATAAAATAAGTTTTTATAGGAATATTTTTGTCGTGAAAAAGTTTTCGTTCTAATTCAACTTGGTCCCAGCAAATCCCACATTTTGTTTGTAATAATTCTTCTGGTGTTTGAAGATAATAAAATTTATAAAATTCTTCATCCCATTTTTTGACATCATTAATTATATTATAATCATCTTTATCTTTAAAACCGTATTGGATACTATCCATTATGTCCATTATTTCCTTAATTTTTGAGTCCATCTTCCTACCCCATTTCTTCTGGTTCTAAAAGTTTAATATCAATTAGAGTGTTATCTTTATCAAAAGTTAATTTAAATGTTTCTAAATAGTGCCAATTACCATCAAAAAAACTTTTATTTTGAAAAAGATATTTATTTGGATACTGAATCACACACCATTTTTTTAAAAGAAAAGTAATTGCGGTAGCGTGTGATATAATGACAACTCTTCTTCCTTTGTTTTGCTTTAAAATATCAAGAAAAGAATTATACATTCTATTTTGTACTTCTATTTGATTTTCTCCATTACCTATTTTGTAACTAGCATCAGTAAGCTGTATTTTTTCAAAATCAAGCGGTAATTCACTATATGCATTAACACCGTGTATTCTCTCGTCTAGTCTTTCATCGATATTAGTTTTTAAATTATTATTAGAAGCAAAGTACTTAGCTGTTGCAATAGCTCTTACATAATTTGAAGACCATACTGAACTTAAATTTTCAAATTCAGTACTTTTAGCCAACTTTTCAGCAAGTTTTTCGCCCGTTATACTTAATGGTGTTTTTTTATTTTCTTCTAACAATGACTCATTAGTTAGTTCAATTCCTATATGAACTTTAAGAGGTTCACTATGCCTTATTAAATAAATAGTAGTATTCATAAAAAGCTCCTTTTAATTATTATCGCATATTTTAATTATCTAGCTTCTTTTCTAACGTTTTTTTACTCTTTTGTTGCAACTTTTCTAGTTCAACTTTTTGACTTTTTGATAATGGCACATTTCCTCTAATAGAATCATAAGATAAATTTTTTATTTGTAGTGCTTTCATTGGATATATTGCATTTTCAGATAAATCTTTTCTGTATAAATAGTCTTTTGATAATTTAAAAGTTAAATAAGTTGATAAATCGTTAGCTTTAGTAACTTTTTCATTTAATGCATTGATATTGTATACAGTAGGAATTATCAACCTAATAATATCTTCTTTTAAGATATCTCCATTTTCAGCTAATTGAATATCAAACTCTGACAGTAAATCTTGAATAGACGTACCATCATTATTGCCTATTTTTTCGATAATATTTAATAGTAAAAGAGCTTTATTTCTAACAATATCCGAATATCTTTTAAAATATTCTAATGAATAAGGCTCAAACTGATATCGCTTTGCACTTAAAATATCATAAATGTATTGTGATGAAATATTAACATTTTCTCTTGTCCAACCAATAACATTTTCTTTACTTTTAGGTGTTGGACTTTCTATTCTCTTCTTTAGTTCAGGATTTTTCTCTGCAAATTTTTTCTCTAAATACTCGATTATTTGCTCTTTAGAAACGACAATTTGTGTATTATTAATTTCATTTCTAATCGCAGCAAGTTTGTTTCCTAAAACATTTTCTAAAATGGTAATAATATATTTAGGTTCATAGTATTTAGTATCTACATCTTTAAAATATTGTTCAAAGTCCAAGTTTGTCATATAATTACTCCTCAGTTTCATTTTTTAATTTACTTGTTTTGTTTTTCATTATTAACATTCTATCATAAATTTTTAAACATTAAAACTAGAAACTTATAAATTAAAAAGTTTGAGAAAGCATTATTGCTTTCTCATTTGACAAATTAATTATAATATTTTTAGTTTTCCTCGTCATAATTTTTCTCCTCTTTTTTTATAATTCAAAGTATAAACGATAAAGGTTAAAGAAACATTAAAGATTTAACATTAATTGCACTAGAAAATGAAAAAGTTCAAATTCTATGCTATAATATATAACCGATGGGAGGTTTTTATGTGAAAATAATAACAGAAAATGCCGTTTATGTCCAAAAAAATGATATAGCTTATTTAAATAATACAGATTTGTCTATTCCTGCTTCAATATTTATGAAAGTTTTTGGAAATGGTATAGTAATAATTGATGATAGTAATAGGTATGAATTTGAAAAATTTGAAGATGCTAGTGAAATTGAATTTTTTAAGGGACTTGAATGGATAGTTGATTATAATTCAGTAAAAGATTTATCAGATGATGAGATTATAGAAATGGGACAAAGCATTGCTCAATTAAAAAATCAAATTGCGCAAAAGTTTAATTCAATGTCAGAAAAAGAACGAAAGAAAAATTTAGAAATGGTCACTCAATGTGAATTATTAGATTTTAAAATGTATTCATTAAGAGATATTTTATGGTTTAAAAAAGGACATTTAAAAATGACCTTACCAGAAGGTACTGATTATCCAGAGAAATTTGTTCAAAAAGAAGAAAAAGGAATACAAAAACTAATGAGAAGAATTTTTCCTAAAAGAGAAAATTAAAATAACTACCCACTCATATTAATTATCAATATGCAAGTGTACTTAAATTAACTTAAATATGTATTATAATCGGTTTAGTTAATATGAATAAAAATATATACAACCTAAAGCTGAAATTTATAGACAACCTTTGAGAGACGAGGATATACTACAACCTGAAATTGATATTAATAATCACTTTGAAAAATATGAAAAAACAATTAATAAAAGAAGATAATTAATGACGATTAGAAACTTAAAATCGTCTTTTTTTGTGTGCCGTGCACGGCACACAAAGAAAATCACCTAACTCAGCAATGATTTAGGTGAAACCAAAATTATATTGGGAACACTCAACACTGCAATATTGAATGTTCCATTTTTGTTTTATGCAAGTTTCCTTGACATATTCAATATATCTAAAAACGGCTTTTTGACAAGTCGTTTTGCTTAATACCCAGAAATTTTCCGAGTCTTCTATCAATCTGGTGCCGATTAAAGGACTTGAACCTTCGACCTACTCATTACGAATGAGTTGCTCTACCAACTGAGCTAAATCGGCATCTGAATTAATTTTATAATAATATCTAAAAAAAAGAAAGATAATTTTACAAAATTAAGCATAAAATTTTGTAGATAGTGTGAAAAGTTTTATGGAAAACTAGTCATATTAAATGAAAAAGATATTAAAATGAAAATTTTAATATAAATCTATCAAAAAGATAGAAAAATAGTTCTTTGAAAATAGTTATTAATAAAAAATGGCACGATGAAAAGAAGTTAAAATAGGTTATTTTTTTAACTTAAATGTAAATATCAGAAAACTTGAAACCAAGATCAAGAAGTTCAATCCATTTATTAGGCATATTGGAGATATTTTTAAGTTCATCAAGTTCAACAGGAGTTTTCCAATTTAAAGCTTTATTAGGTCTTAAGAAGTTATTGTAGGTAGCAAATAAGACCATATAAGAGTTGGCATTATCAAGAGAAGAAAAACCACCTTTAGGACGATAATAATACTTTAGAGTTCTATTAAAACGTTCAATAATTTGTTTTTCGGAACGATATTCTTTGGAAATATCATCTTGATTTGTAAGTCCAATAACCTGAAAGAGTTTAAAAGGTAATCCATTTTGAGACCAATACTCGTTAGCAACATTATAGATAGGATTTCCATCTGAGATAACTTTTAAGGAATCAGGTAAAATATCATACTTGATTAATGTTGAATAAGCTGCTTTGATAGAAGATAAAGAGTCACGTTTATCGTAGACTCGATAAGAGGTAACAATCTTCTTGATAGCATCAAACCAAAAGAAGACATAGTTAGTTTTACCTAGGATTTTAATGTAAGTTTCATCAGCAGCAATACTATCAGAGAGTTCATAAGGATAAAATTCTAAAAAAGGATGAACTATCGAAGAAGCAGATTTACAATAATTTTCAACTGTTTTGTAGGAAATAAAAACTTCGTGAATATCTCTAAGAATAGAGGCAGTTTGTCTATAAGAAAGACCATAATTAACGTGATAAGTAAGACATAAGCCAATAATATATAGAGAAGAATAAGCACGAGATAAATCAATAGGAGATTGAATAAAATCACGATAATCTTGTGTGAGTTTAGGTAAATCAATATTAAATTTTCGATAAATATATCTAAGTTTTATTAAAGTAGGATTATCTTTATAAAGCTTTTTGTCATGTTTATTTAAAGAGTTTTTATTTTTAAGGTAGAAAGGGCAATTATCATTTCTGCAGAAATAGACATCAAAGTCTTCACGAGAAACTCTATGATCAAGGACATGCTTACAATGAGGACATTTAAGGATGACATCTTTATTTTTATTTGGATTAGTAGAAAAGACAAAGGAACAAACCTTACATTCAAATTGATTAGCTTTACCAGTATTATCATAGAGATAATCTTTAGGAGCACCACAGCAAGGGCACTTAATATTAATAGAAATGTTCTTACCATTTCTACGTTTAATGGGTTTAATGTTATTGTCTTTAACAAGTTGTTTCCAATCTTTGTGTTCAATTTTAACAAATGGTTCAATAATGGCAGGTTCATCAACATTAAATAAACGATATTTAACATCATCAGGCTTATCATCAAGATGCTTAATTTCATCAACTTTGATAAATTTGGAAAGAAAAACGATAATTTTCCAAATAAATTTATTAATACTATTTAAAAATTTAATAAATACTGATATAATTTTAGACATGACATTACCTCGATTCTTGTGTATTGTTTGTTCTAAAAACATTATATCGAGTAATGTCATTTTTTGATAGATTAAAATAATAAATTCTATATAAAAATTACTCTAAAAAGGGGAGTGATTGAAAAAAGTATAGAAAAATATTGATAAATAAAGAAAAAATGGGTAGTTTGTATTAAAACTATGCACACTACCAAATAATGATAGGAATGATTTTATGGATAATAGAGAACTAAAAAATATCTTAGACGAAAATTTAAAAAAAATAGTAGACTTATGGAGGTCACTTTGACATACCAGCAAAAAAAGAAGAATTAAAAAATTTAACGAAAAAAACCGAAGATTCTTCCTTTTGGTCTGATAGGTCTAAAAGTGAAGCCCTTCTAAAAGAAATAAATATTTTAAAAGAAACAATTACTTCTATAGAAACAGTTAAAGTAGAGTTAGAAAATGATTTAGAAATGCTAAATCTTTTAGAAGAGGAAGCTGATGAAAAAATAAAACAAAGTTTAGAAGAAGAAGCTAAAAATATTATCAAAGAAGTTCATCGTTTAGAATTACTTCATCTTCTTAGTGGACCATATGATAAAAATAACTGTATTATCGATATTCACTCAGGAGCAGGTGGAACCGAAGCTTGTGATTGGGCGCTTATGCTTTATCGAATGTATACAAGATATATTGAAAAGAAAAAATATAAACTTGAAGTTCTTTCTTATCAAGAAGGTGAAGAAACAGGTCTAAAAAGTGTCTCTTTTCTAGTAAAAGGCCCTTATGCTTATGGTTACTTAAAAAATGAAAAAGGAGTTCACCGTCTAGTTCGTCTTTCACCGTTTGACTCTAATAATCGTCGTCATACTTCTTTTGCTTCTGTTGAAGTAATACCTGAAATAGAACAAGATAACTCCATAACTATTTCTGAAAAAGATTTAAAAATAGATGTCTATCGCTCAACCGGAGCTGGTGGCCAAGGTGTTAATACAACTGATTCAGCTGTTCGTATAACTCATTTGCCAACTAAAATTGTCGTAACTTGTCAGAATGAGCGTAGTCAAATTCAAAATAAGGAGCAAGCGTTAAAAATTCTAAAAAATAAACTGTTAATACAGAAAATAGAACAAGAACAAGAAAAATTAAATAATCTTAAGGGGCAAGAAATGAATATTGAGTTTGGTTCGCAAATAAGAAGCTATGTAATGCATCCTTATTCTATGGTTAAAGACCATCGTACTAATACTGAGACCAGTAATGTTGAAAAAGTTTTAGATGGTGATTTAGATTTATTTATTGAAAGTAATTTAAAAAAGGGGTTATAGTATGAATTTATTTAGAAATAATAGAAAGCTTATCGAAAAAGTAAATAAAAAAACCTTTTTGAAAAGATATTCTAGTTTTTGTCTAGGAGCTTTATTAATCGCTATATCTTATAATGTTTTTATTGCTCCAAATAATCTTGTACCAGGTGGTCTTGGTGGATTAGCCATTATTTTTAATGACCTATTTAAAATACCAAATGCCCTAACTATTCTTATCTTTGGTATTATTCTTTTAGTTCTAAGTTACTTTTTATTAGGTCTAGAAAAAACAAAAGCTTCAATATTAGGCTCTTTACTATTTCCTTTATTTGTTCAATTAACTGAGCATATTAATGTTTGGCTTGACTTTAATACCAATGATATCCTTTTAGCAACCGTCTTTGGTGGTGTCCTTTATGGCTTTGGAGCGGGCTTAGTGTTTAAAGCTGGCTTTACAACTGGAGGAACAGATATAGTTAATCAAATAATATCTAAATATTTTAAAACTAGTATCGGTACTAGTATGTTAATGAGTGATGGTTTAATAGTTTTCTCTTCAGCCTTTTTCTTTGGACCTGTTAATTGTATGTACTCAATAATTGTTTTATATATAATAAGTCTAATGTCTGATAGAGTAATTTTAGGAATATCTGACAGTAAAGCATTTTATATTATAACTGATAAAGAAGATGCTATAAAAGAATATATTTTAAAATATCTAAATCACGGCGTAACTGTTTTTAATGCTAAAGGTGGTTACTTAAAAGAAAGACAAACTGTTTTGATGTGCGTTTTACCAACTAAAGACTACTATCGTTTGAAAGAAGGTATTCACGAATTAGATAAAGATGCCTTCTTCGTAGTAACAGATGCTTATGAAGTTTTTGGAGGTGAATAATGCAAACTATTAATAAAAATAAAAGATTATTACGCCTTTCTTTACTAGGAATATCACTATTACTAAATGCTATTATCTATAATGTTTTTCTTCTACCTCAAAACTTAGTAACAGGTGGTGTCAATGGAATAGCGACAATAACAAAATACTTGTATCACATTAATCCTGCAACAATGCTTTTCTTTACTTCCTTAGCTTGTGGTATTTTTAGTCTTATGTATCTTGGCTTTGAAAGAACAGCTGGCTCTATTGGTGCTATTTTCGTCTATCCCTTTTTAGTTCAAATAACGTCTTCTTTAAATATTATTAATTTTTCAGAACAAGAAATTTTTCTTGTTGTCATTTTTGCCGGTGTCTTAACAGGTGTAGCTAATGGTATTATGTATAAAACTGGTTATAGTAATGGCGGACTTCCTATTATAAGTCAAATACTTTATGATTATTTTAAAATTCCCATTGCTAAGTCAAGTTTAATAATTAACTTAACTATTGTTTTGATAGGCTCTTTCTTCTTTGGTATTACAAATGCTATGTATGCTGTTATTTTCTTATATATAAATAGCTTAGTTTTAGATAAGGTCTTACTTGGTATATCAGGTAATAAAGCTTTCTATATAGTAACAACAAAAGATGAAGAATGTCTTAATTATTTATCTAATACCTTAAAACATAGTGCTACAACCTTTGATGTAAAAGGTGGCTTTTTACAAAAAAAACGTAATGTCATTTTAGCTGTTATTCCAACTAAAGAATATTTTCGTGTTACTGAGGGCATAAAACTTTTAGATAAAGATGCCTTCTTCGTAGTAACTAATGCCTATGAAGTAAAAGGAGCTAAATAGTAATAAAAATTATTCTTTTATTTTACTTTATTTATCTAATTGTCAAACTGTTATGTAAAAGGAAAGTATTGCCAAGTACATTTCCTTTTTTTTCACTAAAAAATATGATATAATTATTTAACTAAAGGTGGTGAAAAATTTGGATTTAATCAGAGTTAGAAACGTCGAGAAAAAATATAAAAATGGTGTAACAGCTATATATGATTTAAATCTAGCTATTGAAAAAGGCTCCTTTGTTTTCGTAATAGGTGGTTCTGGAAGTGGCAAGAGTACTTTGATAAAAATGTTATATCGTGAAGAAAAACCAACTAAAGGACAAATAATAGTTGGAGGTCTAGATGTTGCTAAGTTAAAAAATAAAAAAGTATATAAACTACGCCGTAAATTAGGAATAGTTTTTCAAGATTATAGATTATTACCAAAATTAACAGTATATGAAAATGTTGCCTTTGCAATGGAAGTAATTGGTGCTAAAAAAGAAGAAATAAGACAAAAAGTCTTAAAGGCTTTAGAAGATGTTGATTTAAAGAATAAAGTTCATAATTATCCTGACCAATTATCCGGTGGGGAGCAACAAAGAGTCGCTATCGCAAGAGCGATAGTAAATGACCCAAAACTTCTCCTTTGTGATGAGCCAACAGGAAATCTTGATCCTGAAAAAAGTATGGAAATTATGAAAGTTTTAAATGATATAAATAAATCAAGAGGAACGACAATTATAATGGCGACCCACGATAAAGAAATTGTTAATCGAATGAAAAAGCAAGTTGTTACTTTAAAAGATGGTCGTCTAGTAAACTTTAAGCAGAAAGGAACTTATGACAATGAAACCGTTTAGAATGTTAGGAAGAAGTATCAGAGACGCTTTTAAAAGTTCCATTAGAAATTTTAGCCTTTCTTTAGCTTCCATCTCTTGTATAACTATCACTCTAATTATAGTCGCAATTGCGATTATTGCTTCCGTAAATGTCGAGAAAGTAACTAATAAATTAGAAAAAGACTTAACAATTGTCGTCTTTATGGAAAATGATACAACTGATAAAGAAATAGAAAATACTAAAGAAATGTTTTCTAAGATAAATAATATTGATACTTACGAATTTAAATCAAAATTAACCGTCAAAGAAGAAATGGCAAAAGAATCAGCTGTGTTAGGAACTGTTCTTGATAATTTTGACAGTAATGAAAGTCCTCTAAAAGATACTTTTCAAATAAAAGTAAAAGATGTTCTTAAAATAGGCAAAACAGCTGAGACGATAGAAAAACTTGATAAAGTAGCCGTCGTAAGATATGGTGAGGGTATGGTTGAAAAATTAATTAAAGCTTTTTCTTCTATTCAAAAAGTAACTTATGGTATTGTTATAGCTTTAATAATTGTAACTATTTTCTTAATAATAAATACTATAAAATTAACTATTTCTACTCGTAAAAGAGAAATAAGTATTATGCGTTTAGTAGGAGCAAGTAATTTTACTATTAAAACACCATTCATAATAGAGGGTATGATATTAGGAATATTTGGTTCCGTTATTCCAATACTTTTAACTATTTTTGGTTACCAAGCTTTTTATGACCATTTTGGTGGACATTTATTTTCTCAAGTAATAGTCTTATTAAAACCTACACCATTTACTTATGTAATATCATTAATAATTTTTGGAATAGGTATCTTAGTTGGTATGATAGGTAGTGCTAGTGCCGTTAAGAAATATTTAAAAGTTTAATGAAAAAGACTTTACTTAGTATTTTAATTATTAGTGTTTTTGTAACTATAATAGCACTACCTGTAGATACAAAAGCTATTACTCTTCAAGAATATGAACAAAAAGTAGAACAGTATGCTCAAGAACTAGAAGATAAAAATAATGATATTAATGTTAGTAAAAAGAAATTAGAAGAGATAAAAAATAAAATAACTGAATATGAAAATCAAATTACCAAAGCTGAAGAAGAAGTAAATGCTTTGCAAGAAGAAATTGATAGAAGTAATAAAGAAATTGAAAAGAAAACGGAAGAGAGTAAAAGCATAATAGAATATTACCAAATTACTAATGGTGAAAATATTTATCTAGAATATGCTTTTGGCGCAACTGATATTACTGATATGATTTATCGTATGTCTACAGTAGAACAATTAACAGAATATAACGATAAGATTATGAATGAGTTGCAAGCACTTATTGATTCAAACAAGCAAAAGCAACTTGAATTAAAACAAAAACAAGAAGAACTAACAGAATTAAATAAAAAGCTAGCCGCTGAATCTTCTAAAGTTCAGGGTAATATTACTGCTATGGAAGGATTAGTTCCTAATATTAAAGGTCAATTATCTTACTATAAAGGTAGAGTAGAGTATTATAAAAGTGTTGGCTGTACTTCTTCTGATGTAATAGGAGTTGATTGTGACGTACCTAAAGCTGTAACTAGTGGAAGTTATGCAAGTGGTATAGCTGGAGCTAATGGCTTTGTCTTCCCTGTAAGTGGTTCTTATAGACTTAGTACGAACTTCTATTGGAATGGCTCATCTGGTCATAAAGGCTTAGATATTGTTCAATATTGTGGAGCTCCTATTAAAGCTGTTGCCAATGGGCGTGTCTATTACGTTGGAAACAACAAAGATACTTACGGAGCTAAAATGATTATGATAGTTCATAACTATAATGGTCGTTTAGTCTTCTCCCAATACGCTCACTTAAATGGTTATGCTGTTAGTGAAGGTGAAGATGTTGCGGCCGGTCAAACAATTGGTTATATGGGTAGTACCGGTTGGTCAAGTGGTTGCCATCTTCATCTAGAAATGTCAGAAACAAAAGGTTGGGACTATCCTGACCCAGGTAATTACTGGAGCTATATAAAATATATCGTAAGTCCTTACAAGTACATACCTAGATAAAAATAAGAGGTCAAAAAAAGACCTCTTATTTACGTAAATTAGTTAAATATAATAATAGTGTTATTGCGTAATAAAAAATAGTGTGCTAATTTTAATAAAAGGAGTGTGAATTAATGAGTGAAAAAAAAGAAAGAACTTATGTAATCGTAATTGTCTTATTATTAATTATCATTGTTGCTTTTGGTATCTATATTTTATTTATGAATGAAAAGACTAAAACATCTAATAAAAATAAAGAAAGTGAAGAACAAGAAGTCACTAAAACTGATGACGATGCTAAAGATAATACTGTAAAGTCTCAAGATAATAATGAGAATAGTATAGATAACCAAGATGAAATTAAAGAATTAAATTTGAATAATTGTTTAAATGGCAAAACTGGAGTTGTTTACAAGAATCCAACTGATGTAAGTGTTAATTTAGGCTTATCAATGGCAATTAACAATGATAAAAAAAGTATTACATTAAATATTAACTGGAATGAATTTGGAAAATATAGTGGTGAATCAACTTGGTCACCAGAAACTAAAAGCTATCAAATAACAGGCTTTAATAAAGAAGTTTCAAGTGTCTTTATTGGTGGAATGGGACAAGATGCTAAATCAACTACTTTATTCTACATTATGAGTGATAAAACGGTAGAATATACACCAGTATTTTTCCGTCAAGAAAATGATTATGCAATAAATTATACATTAGAGTATTCTGAAGATGGTAGCGTCACTGGTGAGCATTTTGAAACTAAGGGCCAATTAGCTGGTGTTGCAAATGTTGTAAAACTTTATAATATAGATGCACATCAAGAGTATAGCAGTGGCTGGAGAACTACAATTGCTGCTACTAAAGATGGAAGCTTTTATGATTTAGGTAATATCATTATTAAATAATAAAAAACTGCTACCTTACTGGTAACAGTTTTAAAATGCTCTATTTTTCCTTCAATACTTCTTTCATCTTAAGAGAAGCAGTATTTACTGTATTCATATCAGGAGTCATTATCCAAGACTCTTGTGTACCAAGATGTCCAACCCCGATACTATCAGTACCATCTACACTTTGTTCTTCAATTGTAAAGTTCGGATTTTCAATAACAGCCTTTATCAAATTCTTAATAGTTCTATCATTCATATCAGTTGTATATAAACCATCTAAAGCTAAAAGAACATCTGAATAATTAGTTAATGTCGTTACTGAAGCTAACTTCTTCGAAATATTAATTAATATCTGTCTACAATTCTTTTGTCTATATCTATCTCTACCAGGAAGAGCCATTCTTTCTCTAGCAATAGTTAATATCTCAATTCCGTTATATGTTTTGCAACCCTTAGGAACGTGTAACTTTTCTCCCGTAGTATCATTATAAGTACCATCTACCATTGAATGTGTTGTCGTAAACTCTAAATCAGAACAGAACTCAATTCCTCCTAAAGTATCAACAATATCAACTAGACTACTTGTATTAAGATTAATCGTATAATCTATATTAATTCCAAACAAATTTTCTAAAGCCTCTTTACTAACCTCAACATCTAAAGAACCTAAGCACATTAATGTATCTTTCATATTATAAGCAGGTACATCAATATAATAATCTCTTGGTATAGATGTTAAGACTACTTTTCTTGTTTTAGTATTAACTGTCGCAATTAAATTATAATCTCTCATTATTCCCGTAAAGTCTAAACCATTTATATAAACATTATAAACATCAGGTGTCTTATTATTAACTTCTAATTTTTCATAAATAGTGAATTCATATAAAACTTTATAATTATTTATATCTAACAAATTAGTAGAATCAAACAAGTATTCATAGTTAGCACTACTAATTAAGAAATAACAATTATCATTAAGAACTTTAATCATAGAATTATAGGCATTATCTGTAGGAATATAATTTCTATCACCTAACTTTTCTAAAGCTTTATCAATAGAACGACTATACTTATAATACTCAATTGGTGCTTCCAAAGAAACCTCATCCAAACTAGTAGCTTCATCTGTTGCCTTAGCAACAACATAATACTTTGTCTCTATCGTATAAGTTTCCTTTACAAAACTTTTATCAATATAATTATTAGTTTTACTTAAATAATAATACCCGGTAGCATTACCAACTATACTAATAATAAATAGTAAAACTCCAATAACTATAAAAGCAATATGCTTCAAATTATAAAAGACAACTCCTAGTATAAAAAGTACTGCTTCAGCACCTATAATTGCGAACAAATACTTACTAGGTAAGACTCCTAACTTAATTATTTCATATACTGCAAATGCTGTAACTAGAAAAACAACAATACTTAAAATATTTCTTAATAACCTTTTCAAATTAAATCACCTTCCGTACAATATCAATTATACTATAAAACATAATGATTTGTAAAACTATAATTGAAAAACATTTTTTAATGTAATAAAGACTTATAATTTAGATATAAATAATCTTTGGTGCTGTTCTTTTTTTCACAAAATTTGTGGAAAAAAAGTGGGAAGACAATAACAAGCAAAATATCTTTTACACATCAAAACTTATTAAGTAAGAGTTAATGTTTTTAATTATCTTTTTTTCTCAATAGTTATTACTAGATTATGCTTTTTAGCTATTTTCATTAATGTTTGAAAAGTAAAACTATTAACTCCTCTTTCAATTTGCTTTATAGTATGATAATTTTTGTAACCTAACTCTTTAGCAAATTCTTCTTGCGTTAATTCACACCATTGCCTAATAATTTTAAACACCTCATTTGGTTCATAGTTGTTTGCGATTAACTTCATATTTTCACCTCATAATTAACGTAACAAAAAATTACTAAAAAATTTTAAAATAGTAATTGACAATTACTATAATATGTGATATTTTTTAATAAAAATTGGTAATTAATTATTACTGTAAAGATTATAAAGATAAATGGATGTGAATTTTATGAGTATAAATAAAAAGCTAATAATAATTTTAATTATAGCTGTAACTTTATCAACTACACTTTCATTTTGTTTAGCAGAGACATTAGTAAATAGTAAAGATGTCTACTATGAAGACAATTCAGAACTAGGTTTTAATAATGTTCAGGATGCAATAGATGGAACTTGTACTAAATTTGAAAGTAAAATTGATACTTTTTTAGACAAGATTTACCCCATAGGAAGTATTTACTTAAGTACAAGTATGTCGACACCAGACGAAGTTGGTAATGCTTTAGGTGGAACTTGGCAAGTCTACGGAGCAGGTAGAACTCTAGTAGGAGTAAATGCCAAAGAAGATGAATTTAATGAAGTTGAAAAAACGGGTGGAAGTAAGACCTTTAATAACAGCCATACCCATACAATAGATGCACATACTCATACAACAGGCAACCATACATTAACAATAGCCGAAATGCCTAGTCATAATCATACATTGTGGTGGTGGGTATATAGTGGTGCCAATGATGCTAATGGTATTCCAAGATATGGTGTTGGTTATAAAACAGATGGTAGAGCTCAAACTAGTTCTATTGTTGACCATAATTCTCAAACGGCTTGGGGTATAGATAATACTGGTGGAAATCAACCCCATAACCACGGTGATACAGGCGCAACCGCTCTGACTACAAATGCTACTGGTGATAAGAATCAAACACTTCTTCAACCTTATATCACAGTATATATGTATAAAAGAACCGCTTAAATAATATTTTTGTACCAAATTTTTTAAAAAGTATTGTAATTATAAAAAAAATATTCTATAATTTATTTAGCAAGCAAAATCTTGCATATAATAAAAAAAGAGATATACCTAATCGTCGTAAGTTAGGTGCATCTCCTGTAGTAGTTGACACACTAACACTTACAATAAAGCGTTAGCGTGTCTTTTCTTTTTTTGTTAAATTTTTATCAACATTATTATTAAAAGAAACATAATAATTATAAAATAAAAGATTT
>CANRQG010000018.1 GCA_947632735.1 uncultured Bacilli bacterium
CCCCAGGGTGGTATTGTCAAGAAAAAGTTTTCAGCAACAAAAAAAATACCTAATTATCAAATTAGATATTCCTAAATAGTTACAAATTTTTATTACTTCAATTCAACTAAACTTAGTTTAATACCCTCGTGCACAAAAACTAGAGTAGCACTATTCTGATAATCTGAAAAACCATCATCAGTATAATCCCAAGAAACCTTTACTGTGTAAGCATTTTCATCTACTTCTTCACCATAAGCAAACTGTGTATTCTGAACATCATCAACAGTTATAGTCCCAACTACTGGTAGAGTCTGTTTTCTATTATCATAAATATTACTCTCTAAGTATTTATAATAAGTATCTTCAGCATTCTGAATAAAGTTTTCCAAAGCATAACTATGAACAAACTCTAAACCACCTACATCAGTTTTAGCTGTTTTATCAGATAATGAATAAAAATCATAAATAAACATTTCAGCTATCTTTTTAACATAAGCTTCTTCATCAACTTCTTTTTCTTTTAAAATAGTCTCTAATTCTTTAAACATAGCCTTATATTCTTTTGACTTATTCTCCTTTAAGTTATATCCATACTCATCAATAGAATTTTCTATCTTTACCTTTTTAACTGTTTTATGATTATTTAAAGTATTAAAGATAATAAATCCTAATAAAAGCAAAGTTACTATACAAACAACTAGAATGATTATTACTTTTGGCCTTTTCTTTAAATGCATACTATTCTCCCTTCTTTTCTTCATTAACAGCGTCTTTATTCTCATTTAATAAATCAAAGACAATTATATCATCAGAAACATCTAATAATTTATTAGCGTATTCATTATTTGACTTAATTTCTTCCTCACTAATTGCTTCATCACTCAAAGATAGATAAGCTTCTTTTTGGCTATTATAATATACTTTATTCGTAACCCAATTACCATTAGGGAAAACTACAATATTATTATCTTTTATATTAAATATATCGTGTCCTAACTGATACTTATTATAAAAACCTAACATATTACCAAGAGTTGGCATAACATCATACATTCCCATAACATTAGTTATTTCTTGATTAAGCTCACTTCCAGCCATATCTTTTGTCCAAATTAAGAATGGAACTTTACGACCTAATTCATATTGATAAGAATCATATTTTATATAATTAGGGTCTTCATCAGATAAAATACCATCACTTTCTTTGTCATAATTATAAAGTCTATTATAATCAGCTTTTGGAAGTCTAGCATCGTGGTCACCATATAAAACAATAACAGTATTATCAAGCAATCCAGCTTCATCTAATTCACTAATAAATTCTCCTAAAGCTTCATCAGCATAATGATATGATTTAAAGTAATTACCAAGCTTTGTTCCCTCCATATAAGGATAGATAACTTCTTCTGTTGTTCCATCTTCTTTAGTAACTGTCTCTTTCATATTTACTTCAAAATCACCATACTTTTCAGTATCTGAAAAAGGTGTATGATTAGTAAGCATTATAAGAGTACCATACCATTTTTGATTCTCTTCATTAATTTTCTTTAACTTTTCTACTGATTGCTTAAAAAATTCTTTATCAGAAAGGCCTAAACCAATAATATTTTCTTTAGTTACTTCATAATCCTTTTTACTGAAAAATCTTTCATAACCTAAATTTTCGTGCATTGTCCGACGATTCCAAAAATCAGCATTATTTGCGTGCATACTAAATGTGTAATACCCTTTTTCTTGTAAAAGCTTAGGTGTTGAAATAAAAGTTCTATCATAATAAGAAACAAAAGCTGTTCCACTCTTAGTAGGCATCAAAGAAGTATTATAAGTAAGTTCACTATCACTACTAGTCCCAACACTTACTTGAGAATAAAAATTAGAAAAATATAGTCCCTCTTTAGTAAGCTTATTTAAAGTTGGTGTAACCTCTCTATCATTAAACTTCAAACCTATCGCATTTGTCTGCATACTCTCTGCGTGAATAACAATAACATTTTTACCCTCAAAAATATCACTATATTCATTTTTTTCAGGTTCTTCTTTAACATCTGCAAAATAATCTTTAAAGGCCTTATTAGCTTTATCATAACCAAACATAGAATTTATCTTTGGTTGAATAGAAGTAATAACGTCATTTGCTTGATATACATAAATACCAAAACGCATAACAATATACTCTTTATTCCATTGCTTAGCAAAACGTGATACATCTAAAGGTGTCATAGTAACTAAGAAAAGTAAGGCAAGTATTCCACTCGCCGCTAAAGTACTAAGCATTCTCTTCTTACGGTCTGATTTTATTTCTATTTTCTTATAATAGTTTTTCTTTTTTAATTTAAAATGAACAATAGCTAAAACAATAGGTCCAATTATATAAATAATATCTTTTAATTGTAAAACATTTTCTACAACAGCATCCCCAACATCACCAATATATTGTGTAAGTGAAAGCATAGATACTGAAGCAAATGATGTATAAAAAGTATAATAAACAGAATTAATCATACAAATAGCCGTTAAAAATATATTCGCTATCATCAAATAAGTAAAACGATTTTTTGGCTTAAATAAGTAGCAAAAAGAACCAATAAATACCGCTACTGTAATATCAGCCAAAATAGCTTTAAATGACAAATAATTTTCTAACATATGCATACAAAAGAATCTTAAAATTGTTGAATTAAAAACAGCTGTTAAAACAAAAGTTAAAAATAAAATATTATTCTTAAGATACTTTGTAATTAAATGTTCTTTTTTTATTTTTTTAACAGTGTGAATTGTATTTTCCTTAGCACTATGAAAAGTGCTTTTTAATCTCTTCATATAACAACCTCGCTTATCCTATTATAGCACTCACAAACTTATTTTTCAATTCCCTCAATACTTTCTTCATATACACTAGCATTTATACCCATACCTAAAACAAATATATATGACAAAATATAAACCCAAATCAAAAGTATCAATAAATTAGAAAGACTACCATAGAAAATACTATATGTTGAAAAACTTCTTATATAAAAAGTATATATCTCTGTCGCAATTATCCAACAAATAGTAGTAAATATTGCTCCCTTAGTAGTTGTATTACTAGGAATACGTCTATCAGGTGCCGTAACATAAACTAACTTAACATTAAAATAAATAGTTATAATTACAAGCGGATATTTTAAAATCTGAAACATATGATGGAAAAATTCTACCGTTGCTTCATCCTTTAAAATTATCTTTAAAAGTTCAAACAAACTATCACCAAAAACAGGAACTACTAATAAGAAAAAGAATAATACCACTAAAATAAAAATCATTATAATAGCTTTTAGTCGTCTACTTAAAATATCCCTAGGTTTTATTTTATATATCTCATTAGAAGTAATAATCATTGAATGTGTTCCATTAGAAGCTAAAATAAAAGTTGAAATAAAAAAGACAATAATATTAAAATTAAGACCTTTTCCACTAATAAAGCTTAAAAGAACATCCGATATTTCTTTTGGAACCGATTCACTTATATTTAAAGTTATAGTATTAACAGGAATAGAAAAAGTAGTCGCAACTGCACCTATTATCGCAACAGCGGGAATTAAAGACATAACAATAAAAAAAGCAAGCTGACCAGGAAGTATCCTCATCTCAGGCTTTTTTATTAAACTAAGAATTTTTCTAAAAAAACCTCTTGCCTTTTCCATTGCATCACCCTCTTACTTATATTCTTCTTTATTAGTTATCATTTCAAGCGTTGCTTCATTAATCGCATCATCTATTGTTTTAATCTCATCAGTTATCATACTATAACCAATCGCAGCCCCAAACTCGTGCGGAAGTGTCTTCATTTCTTTTGAAAGTTTCTTCGTATAAGTAGAAATTTGTCTTTCACTATAACCAATTAAATATATCAAGAACTCATTACCATCAGTTCGTATTATTTCACTATTTTCAAGCTGTGTATTAACTAAAATACCAGCTGCCTTAATGATAAGTTGGTCTCCTTCTTCGTGACCATAATTATCATTTACATATTTAACATTATTTAAATCAACCATTACAATAGCTTGTGGGAACACTTCACAATCCTCCCATTCAGCTGATTTAGCATTTAAATAATTCCTATTCTTAAGTGATGTCAACATATCAGTATACTTATGACGGTCAGTTATCTTAATCTTTTTAATTTGCTTTTTCCTCTTTAATATCAAATAAATTACTACAAAGATAGTTAATGGTATAAAGATAATAGCCAATACAATTGTATAAACTTGCTCCAAAGTTGAATTTTCTAATATTGAAGCATTCATATTTTCTATTCCACTATTACGGTAATTATAATAAGAATTAGTATTTATAATATAATTAAATAAATCATAAAAAGCCCTATCTTCTTTCTTAACCATAAACTTGTAATCATTCATCATCGTATCTTTATATAATAAACGATATTTCTTAAATTTAGAATTTTGATAATTAGAATAAACCTCATAATCAATAATGATAATCTTTCCATCCGCCTTATCAATTAACTCATCTATCGTATTAACAGCACTTATCTCAGCATTAGAATTACTTGAAACATAATTATATAAAGAATCTCCCTTAAGCATAATAACTTTTTTATTTCTAAGACTCTCAAAAGAATTAACGATATGATTATCTTCTTGCTTACCCAAAACTGCATAATCCTCTATAAAAGTTGACAAAGTAGCTAGGTACTCATCATTCGTATAATTATAATAATCAAAATAAATATCTACTTTTCCTTTATCAATATCTTTTTGTAATGCTTCTTTAGAATCATATTTTACTATTTTAAAATTAATATCCGCAAGACGAGAAATTCTATCAATATACTCCCCAGCTATTCCCGCTAACTTCTTATTAACTTTAACTTCATAAGGGATATTTTCAACATAACCATAGACATAATTCTTAGAGATTAATGAAGCCTTCGTCTTAGCATCAAGCTTATTTTTCTCCAAATAATAATTTAAATATGCTTCATTATACTCAGAAACATAATTTGATAAACGCCATTTATTATAATACTTACGAATAATCTCATTTAATTCTTTTTGTTTTTCATCTAAACTAAGAACTATCTGCTTTTTCATCTCCGTAAAATAATAATTAATAGAATACTTATCTTTTTCAATAGTATAATCTAAAAACATTATGTTAGGAACAACTATCATATTAACTAAATTACTATCTAAAGCCTTGTATAAATCAGTTATATTAGTATAAGCCTTATAAGATAAATTAGTCCCACTCTTCAAATAATAACTAATATTTTCTAAGTCTTCCTCAAAAACACCAAAAGTTAAATTTTTCATATCCGTAAGATGATTTATTCTTTGATAAGTTTTACCTACTGCTACATAATTATCATTAAAAAGAAATAAATCATTTTCTGTTAATGAAGCATCATTATCCAAAATACGAATACTATAACTATTATTATTAGGCTTTGAATCTTTTAAGTAAGGAATTTTATTAAACTCTAAACCAATATTTTTTTCAAAATCTTCTAAAAAGTCAAATATAACCCCTTCCCCATTAATTCCATATAAAGGATAATCATTTACCACTTCAAAATCATATGTCTGGTCATTATTATTTTGTACCCATTTTTTTTCAGATACCGTTAAAGTTGTTGTCTTATCTTCATTAGTATAATAGCGATATACAAAGATAAAAGTAATAATTGCAATTATTATTGGTATAATTATTAATAATTTCTTTTTCATTAGTTAAACCTCATTTTTATCTATCTTTTGTCCACGTAAAATTATCTTTTGTATGATGCTTATAACCAATTATTGGAAAATTATCTGTCTTAGCATCTTTATCTATGAAAACTTGAATATCATAATATTCTTTTTGTTTATCTTTTAACTGTTCTAATACACGAGTAGCCAAATTTTTTGCTCCATCTAAATCAGTATCCTCTTTAACTGTAATAACAACATTTAAAATACGACCCTGCTCATCAACAGTGATTATCTTAACATCATCCTTTAAAGACTTTTTAATAGAAGACATCTCCTTAGTAGTAATCCTAACAGCTTCTCTACCATCAAGTCTATTTCCATATAAAGTTTTCTCACCATTTCCTAAAAACATATTAAATACTTGAACAGCGACAATTAAAAGTATTAAAAATATTGCGATAGCAATTAACGTACCTTTATTTCTTTTGAAAAAATTCATTTGCTTACCTCCTACTTTAATCATTATACACTAAGTACTTATCTTTTTCAATTAGCTATTTATTTAATTCTTCTTCTAAAATATCCATAGCCATTTTAGGATTAGCTTTTCCCTGTGTTTGTTTCATTACTTGTCCCATAAAGAATTTAATTGCTCGACTATGTCCCTCTAAATATTCTTTTTTTATTTCCAAGTTAGAAGCAATAATATCTTTTATAACTTTTCTTAAAGCCTCATCATCAGTAATATTTTCAATACCTAGTTCCTTTATAATATCGGCAATTGCTACATCTTCTTCTAAAACTTTATCTAAAATATCTTTTAAATTCTTACTAGTAAGTGTTTTATCATCAATAAAAGCAATTAACTCTTTAAATCTTTCTACTGTTAAAGTAGTATCATAAATACTCTTCTCAGTTCTATTTAAATAAAAAGATATATCTCCTAGTAAAATGTTACTAGCAACTTTATAATTAGTATCTACTTTTAAAAGCTCATTAAAATAATCACTTAAAGGACGATTTTGAATAAGCTTAGTAGCGTTAATCTCACTTAAACCCTTAGAAAGATAAAGTTTTTTCCTCTCATCAGGTAACATTGGAATACTTTGCCTAGCTTCCTCTATCATCTCATCACTAATACAAACAAAAGGAATATCTGGTTCTGGGAAGTAACGATAATCATTACCCGTTTCCTTAACACGCATTAAAACTGTATCATTAAGTTTACTATCAAAACGACGCGTCTGCTCCTTAAAAGTTTTTCCCTCATCTAGTAATTTACTCTGACGAATAATTTCTTTTTCCAAACTTAAATAAACATTAGAGATAGAGCCAATATTTTTAATCTCACACTTCGTACCAAAAGGGTCACTTTTCTTTTTTCTCAAAGAAATATTCGCATCAGCCCTCATAGAACCCTCTTCCATTTTACAATCACTTATATCACTATAAAATAACAATTCCTTTAACTTTTCCAAGTAAAGTTTAGCCTCTAATGGACTACTAATACAAGGTTTAGTAACAATTTCAATTAAAGGAACACCTGCCCTATTAAAATCAAGATAACTCTTCTCTCCTCTATGCGTACTCTTACAAGTATCCTCTTCAATATGCATCTCTAAAATCTCAATTTTTTTCTTTACCCCATCCACTTCTATCTCTACATAACCATCAGTACCAATAGGCGTACGACTTTGTGTTATCTGATAATTCTTAGGATTATCTGGATAAAAATAATTTTTACGGTCAAAATGCATCTCTCTTCTAATCTTGCAATTTAAAACTAAGCAAGCTCTTAAAGCTAAATTTATAACCTCTTCATTAAGAGTAGGCAAAGTACCTGGATACCCAAGATCAACAACATTTGTTAAACAATTAGCCATTTGACCATAACCATTTATAGAATTAGAAAAAATCTTTGTCTTTGTCTTTAACTCAACGTGAACTTCTATTCCAATAGTTGGTATATAATTAGTCATCATCTTCACCTCTTGAACTAAGTTCCTTTTCAATAAAACTACCCAATTGATAAATCTTTGCCTCTTCAAAAGCATTACCAATTATCTGTAAACCTATTGGCATCTTTTCCTTAGAAAAACCAATTGGAATATTTAAAGCAGGAAGACCAGCCATATTAACTGGAATAACTAAAACATCATCCATAAAACTTTTCAAAGGGTCATCTTTCTCATCCAAATTATAAGCCGTTGTCGTTGTCGTAGGTCCTATAATATAATCATAATTATCAAAAACTTTTTGAAATTCTTTTTTCATATCATCTCTAATAGATAAAGCCTTATTATAATAAACCTTAGCATTATCACCACTTAAAAGATAAGAGCCTATCATTATTCTTCTTTTTACTTCATCGCCAAAGACACTTCTTGTACCGTAGTATAAATCATTTATATCCTTTGCTTCCTTAGAATAGCCATATCTTATTCCATCAAAACGAGCTAAATTAGAACTAGCTTCACCCATCGCAATAATTTGATACAAAGTAACTGCTTTATCTAAATACTTAACATCAATAAAATCAACTACTGCCCCATTTTTTCTAAGTAAATCAATAATTTCCTCTACCTGTTCTTTAATCTCAGAACTAACAATATCACTCATAAAATAGTTAGGAACAGCTACTTTTATTTTTCCTAATTGAGTACCAATTAAAGCAGTAAAATCAGGAACTTCTCTTTTAGAACTAGTTAAATCTTTATCGTCGTAGCCAGCAATAACATTAAGTAAAAGCGCATTATCATAAACATTTCTTGTCATTGGTCCTATTTGGTCCAAAGAAGAAGCAAAAGCCACTAAACCATAACGTGATACTCTACCATAAGTAGGTTTCATACCAACTATTCCACAATAACTAGCTGGTTGTCTAATAGAACCACCAGTATCAGTGCCAAGTGCAAACTTTAAATCACCAGCAGCAATAGTCGCAGCCGAACCACCCGAAGAACCACCCGCTATTTTTTCCTTATTCCAGGGATTTTTAGGTGCTCCAAAATAGCTAGTTCTACTACTAGAACCCATCGCAAATTCATCCATATTCGTCTTGCCAATAATAATCATATTCTTTTTTCTAATTTTTTCTACAACAGTAGCGTCATATATCGGTATAAAATTATCTAAAATATGTGATGCACAAGTAGTTTTAAGCCCCTTAGTAACAATATTATCCTTAATCGCAATAGGAAGCCCAAACAAAATATTATCAACTTCCTTTGCCTCAAGTTCCAAAGCACATTTTAAAGCTTCTTCCTTATTTAAAGTTATATAACTATTTAATTCTTCATTATTCTCTATATTTGAAAAAGCTTCTTCTACTAAATCAATTGGTTTAATTTTCTTAGCCTTTAATAATTCATTTATCTCTTTAATATCCTTATCTAAATACATCTTAAACCTCCTCTGTTATCACAACAGGAACCTCTATAAAATTACCACTATGATGAGGAACATTCTTTAAAACTTCCTTTGCCTCCAACATTTCTCCAGGAACATCCTGCCTAAGTTCGCAAGTTCTATCCCACGGAGCAATAAGGATATCATCGTCATATCCTTCTACTTCATTTATTTTTTCCACTTCATTAAGAAGTTTTTTGAGTTCAATTTGGTATTTTTCTATTTCTTCATCAGTTAGTTTTATTCTAGCAAGTTCTGCAGCGTGTAGAACCTCTTCCTTTGTAAGCTTTTCTTCCATAAAAATACTTCTCCTTCAATTCACGATTATACCACGAATCAAAGGAGAAGTATACTAAGAATATTAATATAGCTTTGTTTTATTGTTCTGCAAAACAGTTACTTAGATAAAGCGTATTAGGTGCCTTTTTTGTTTTTAATGAAAAATCTGTCACTGTACCAATTACTGTTATTTCCTTATCAACAGCCATTTCGACAAAGTTAGTATCAGCCATATTACAAATAATATCTAAAGTATATTTTCCATCATCATCAACATAAGCTACATTAATTGTCTTATTCTTCTTATCAATTGACTTTAAATTAGACGATATTCTCATAAACTTCTTATAATATCTTTTATAAGACTTAGATGCATCTTCCGTAAATTCAATTGCTAAATCTAAAGAAGAAGTATTTATAGCTTCAACATTATAAGGCATAGTCCATAAACCAATTTGTTTATCTCTTCTACCCTGTACTTGATTATACTTAATAACTTTATAACCAAAACCATAGTAAGCCTTACTTCCACCATCTTTATAAGTCTTTAACTTAATCGCAAAAAATGGTCCTGTATCATATCTCGCAACACAAACAACATCAACTGTAATCATACACATAATAACTATTAATACGATAAAAACAATATTAATAATTTTCTTTGTCTTCTTACTACTCTTGACCTTATCTTCCTCTTCTTCATAGTCGCTCGTTAACTCTTCTTTTATTTTGCTAATATCTTCATCTAGATTTTCTTTATAAGAATCAAGCTCTAAATCATTTTTCTTTTTTCTCATAACCATAACTCCTTTTTATGTGCCATATTATAACATATTTTCCTTATTTTGTAAAGATTATTCCCTACTAATACTATAAAAATAATACTTATTATCACTTGCTTTTTTTAACACAACTTGATAAGAATTAAAAACATTATAACAATTTTCATCTTCACTTCCTAAACAACTATATGAATAATCATAATCTATTACTTGTGCTTTATCTTTATTAGTATAAAGAGAAATTCTTCCTGTACTACCCATACTCATATAAGCTGCCTTTATATTTATAATTATTCTATCCTTATCCTTAGAAAAATCCATTATATGATGAATATACTTTTCCTCTGTATCATCAAAAATACCACACCCTTCTGGGTCATTAGCTCTTATTGTATACAAATCAGAACTTTTCTTTACTAAGCTTCTTCCACAACCATATGAAAAATCACTAAAATCAAACTCTTTATAGTCAGGACCAAACATTTCCCTTAAACTATTAAGAAGTTCATCATAAGTAACATCTTTTTGATAAGCATAATCTGCTGTTTTATTTTTTTCATTAAAGAAATCATCATCATTTTGAATATAATAAGAAACTAATAAAGAAAGAACATAATTCTTAGGCATAGTATTAATATCAAAATTATTATCATATAAAAAGCCCATATACTCACCACTAATATTACTATCCTGACTTAAAAACATATTCCATTTATTTTGATTCGCAACAACTCTTTTAGCCAAAGTAAATCTATTATAAAGAAATAAACCACCTGAAATAATTACTACTATCGCTATTAAAATAATAATCGTCTTCTTCACTTTAAGCACCCCTTAAAAATCAATTAATGTACTATAATGAATTTTTGAATGTATACTAAGTAAATATTTAATATCCTTAGTTTGAAATCTTGTACAACCGTGCGAAGCCGGATATCTATCTCCTGTACCATACTCGTGCCAAGGATTAGTTCTATGATTATCGGCTTTTGATTGTTTCCAAATAACATTATAAGTATAACCAGCAGAAGGAGAAGTATAACCAACATAATAATTAAAATGCACACCCGTTCTTGCCGAACTACTATAAAGTATTAAAGCCGCATCACCAACATTTATATAAAACTGTTTATATAGCTTCCATTTTCCTTTTTGGCCTTTAAACATATATTCCATTCCCGTACCACTATTAGACCAGAATAAATACTTCGTATCACTAGAAAAGCCAAATTCATTAACAAAGTTTTCTACATCACTCTTAGAATAAATATTACTAACATAATACTTATAAGGCTTAACATTTTTAGAATCAACTTCAATATAGTCCCCATTTACTTTAATCATATCACCTAAAAGATAACCATTCGGACTATCATTAGGACCTATACCATTATAAACACCTTTAGTTCCCTTACTAAGTTTAACCTTTTTACCTGTTTTAGCACTTACCCCAGTAACCGCTTTCGTCAATTTAACTCGCGTATAAAGTGTATGCGTAACTAAAACTGAAACCTTCTTTTGATTAGAACTATCTTTCTTAGAAGTTACCGTTATTGTAGCACTTCCACCAAAATGTCCCTTAACAACACCATTAGAATTAACAGATGCAATAGCTGGATTACTACTTTCAAATTTATAATTTTTATTACTTACCTTTTTTCCATTACTCTTAAGAACAATAGTATATTTATTAACTTTATTTTTATAATGTCCTATAACTATCTTATCTTTTGTAATACTAAACGCAGCATCTTTTTCCGTTTGACTACTACCAGTGCTACTACCGGTACCAGTACTACTACCAGTTGAACTACCTGTGGAACTACCAGTTGAACCACCTGGCTTACTACCCGTTGTAGAAGACGATGAAGTAGAAGAAGGATATGCTTCACTCGGACTAAAAGAAGAAGTAGAACCACTTTGCTCTAAAGACTTAAAATAAGAAATCTTCTCATCCGTAGCATTCTCTATGCATTCCATATAATCAACACCTAAATCCCCTAAAACCCCAACAATAAGATTAACTATCATTGGTACAAAGAAAATTAAGGCACCATAAATAATTCTTTTAACAGCGACACCCGCTATTTTCTTTACTTCTTCATCTGACCCTGATATTACACCTTTTATTAAATCTATACTTATAAAAACAATTAAGGCGATAGGAACAATTATACAAACAAGTCGCATCGTTTTTAAGATAAAATTAATCATCTCTAAAACATTACTTTTTTGGCAAAAATCTAATAATATATACACCTTACCACCTCTATTTATCTACTTTATTTTTAAACTCTTCCTCTGTCCATATTTCAATACCTAAAGCCTTAGCTTTTTCATATTTACTACCAGGATTTTTTCCCACAATAACAACAGAAGTTTTCTTAGAAACAGAATCCGATGTTTTACCACCTAAATTTTCAATTAACAAGCTTGCTTCATCTCTAGTATAAAATTCTAAAGCTCCCGTCAAGACAAAAGTCTTAGAAGAAAAATCTTCATCTATTTTAACCTCTTGTCCTAAATAAGTAAAGTTTATTCCCAATTCTTTTAATTCTTTAATAACCTTTAAATTGCCCTCATCGTGAAAATAATTATAAACAGCTTCCGCAATTACTTCACCTATATCAGGAATTAAAACAAGTTCCTCAGTAGAAGCCTCTGCTAAAGCTTCTAATTCCTTAAACTTAGCCGCTAATATCTTAGCTGTTTTTTCTCCTACGTGCTTAATTCCTAAAGCAAAAATTAATCTTTCTAAAGAATTTTTCTTACTCTCCTCGATAGCGTCTAATAAATTAGAAACAGACTTTTCACCATAGCCCTCTAAACGAATAAGCTCTTTTTTATGCTCCTTTAAATAATAAATATCAATAACACTTCTAATAAAACCAAAATTATAGAAATCTTCCATTATCCTATCGCCAATACCATCAATATTCATCGCATTACGAGATACAAAATGGATTAACTGTTCAACATTACGAGCCGGACAATTTTCATTAGGACAAAAATAATCAACTTGACCCTCCCTTTTTACCAGTAAAGTATTACACATAGGACAAGTAGAAATCATTTCAAAATCTTTTTCCTTACCTGTACGACGTTCTTTCTTTGCCTCCACAACTTCAGGAATAACATCTCCTGCCTTACGAATAGAAACAATATCACCTATTTTTAAATCTTTTTCCTTAACATAATCTTCATTATGAAGAGTAGCCCTAGAAATAGTAGAGCCCGCAACAATAACAGGGTCTAAAACAGCATTAGGAGTAATTTGCCCTGTCCTACCCACTGTAAAAATAATATCATTAAGTCTAGTCAAAACCTCCACTGCTGGAAATTTATAAGCTGTAGCCCATCTTGGATACTTAGCTGTAAAACCTAACTGCTGCTGTTGACTTATATCATTTACTTTAATAACTATACCATCAATATCATATGGTAAGCTATCCCTAGTAGAAGCTTTTTCTTCAATAAATTCTAAAGCTTCCTCAATTGAATTAACCAATCGATTATTAGGATTAGTCTTAAAACCTAATTTTTTAATATAATCTAAAGCTTCTTGATGTGTATGAAGACCATAATCTAAAGGATTTGGTAAATGATACATAAAAACATCTAATTTTCTCTTAGCTGCCACTTTAGAATCTAACTGCCTAATAGAGCCAGCTGCAGCATTACGACAATTCTGAAGTAAAGGTTCATTATTTTGTCTTCTTACCTCATTTAACTCCTCTAAAGTAGCTTTATTCATAAATATTTCCCCACGTACTTCAATATCAACTGGTTCTTTTAACTTTAAAGGTATCGTCTTAATTGTTTTAGCATTATGCGTAATATCTTCACCAGTAACACCATCACCACGAGTAGCGGCCCTTACTAGTTTTCCCTTTTCATAAAGAAGTGAAACACTTAGACCATCTATTTTTAATTCACAAACATACTTAGGATGAATATTTTCCTTTTCAATTCTTTTACCAAAAGCTAAAACTTCACTTTCTGAAAAAACATCGCTTAAAGACATCATAGGAATTTTATGATTAACTTTTTGAAAACTATCAATTATTTTGCCACCAACCTTATGCGTCGGAGAATCAACCTCAATCCACTCAGGATGCTCTTCCTCTATCTCAATTAACTCGCGCATATATTTATCATATTCTTGGTCCGTAATAGTTGGATTATCCAAAGTATAATAGTTATAATCAGCATCATTTAAAATATCAATTAGCTCATACATTCTATCTTTCACGTCTACTCACCTAACTAAAGTATAGCATTTTTAGAAAGAAATGTACATTGCTAGTTACTCAACTTTTTTATTTTTTATAAACAAATAAAGTAATGCTCTTATTAATCACATTACTTTATAATTTAATTTATTTTTGCCATAAATTATTAGGATATTCTTTATTCTTTACCAATGTCTTTAAAGCTTCTTTTACTTGAGCAGTATCCTCCTTATAAGTAACACCATACCAAGTAGCAGTTGTTTCTAAAACCTTACACGTCGCAAAATTTTCTTTAATAGCCTTAAATAAAACATCAGGTATTAAAAATTCACACTTTTCTAAATTATCCTTATTAGCATTTAAAAACTCTGGAAACTTCTCCCTAATAAAATCAAAAATACTAGGTGTAAATAATAGCATATTCATAGAAACAGTATCATCAGGACTAACAATAAACTCGCAACTACCATCTAAAGGTTTAGCAATATATTCTCCATCCTCCTTCATAATAGAACTTTCTGTAATCTTCGTCAACATACCATCTTTAATCTCACAAACGCCTCTCTTGACAGAGCCATTTTCAGTTGTAGTATTTTTAACATAATAACCAACTAAACCATACTGTTCCACTTCACTAGCAGTGATATTTTTCAAAAAATTAGCTCCTACCATATAAGCATCTCTACCATAAAAGTCATCAGCATTAATCATCATAAATGGTTCTTTAACACAACTATCACAACATAAAATAGCGTGAGCTGTTCCCAGCGGTTTTTCTCTTTCTACTGGAATTTCTATTCCCTCAGGTAAATTATCATTTTTTTGGAAACAATACTCAACTTTAATATGTGGCTCTACCCTTGAACCTATCGTTTCCTTAAAAATTTCATAGTTTTCTTCCTTTATAAGAAAAACTATCTTAGTAAAACCAGCCGCAATAGCATCATAAACAGAATAATCAATAATAAATTCTCCATTAGGACCCATTGGTTCAATTTGCTTTAAACCACCAAAGCGACTACCCATTCCTGCAGCTAAAATTACTAAAGTAATATCTTTATTCATAATAAATCATCCATCCTTTCCTACTTATTTTATACTTTTGATAATTTCTTATGATTTTTCATTAATTTCTTAACACCATATGGATGTTTGAACGCAACACTTACTAAAGTATCAGTTACCTCCACTACTTTACCAGCCCCAAAAGTTTGATGATAAACATAGTCTCCAACATTATAGTCAACATCTTCGCTTCTAAGTACACTAGCTTCATCCATCTTTTCTATAACTTTTTCCTCTTCATCATTCGCAATAGTTTCAATTAAATTACTATCTATCTCACCTATAAAACGACTAACTGGATTAACTTGTTCCCTACCAAAAAGAGTTCTTCTTCGAGCATTTAATAAATATAAATTATCTTTAGCTCTAGTAATTGCCACATAGCAAAGTCTTCTTTCTTCCTCTAACTCAGACATTTCCATTAATGAGTTCATATGAGGAAAAATTCCTTCCTCTAGTCCAACAACAAAAACATAACTAAATTCAAGACCCTTTACAGAATGAACCGTCATAAGACTTACACGATTAGGGTCATCCTTATATTCTTCAACATCACTTATAAGACTAATTTCAAGTAAAAAGTCCTCTAAAGATATTAATCCCTCTCTCTCCTCAAATGTCTTTGTAATTGACTTAAACTCTTCTAAGTTTTCTAATCTAACTTCCGCTTCAAGTGACTTTTCACTTTCAAGTTCTGCCTTCATACCACTGGCATCTAATACCTTATCAATTAACTCGGTCAAAGTAAGCTCATTAGAAACTTCTCTCAACCTATCTATTAAATTTTTAAATTCATATTCCTTACCACTTGTAATAGCTTCAAAAATACTAATATTTTCATTATCAGCCTTTAAAGTTAAATTTTCAATTGTCTTTAAACCTATACCTCTTTTAGGTGTATTAATAACTCTTAATAAACTAACATTATCTTTAGGATTATGAATAAGTCTTAAATAAGCAATTAAATCCTTAATTTCTTTACGTGAATAGAAATAAAAACTACCAATTACTCGATAAGCTAAATTTGCTTTTAACATTTCTTCTTCCAAAACACGTGATTGAGCATTAGTCCTATAAAGGATAGCAATATCTTTTAACTCAACACCCTCATCACATAACCTAGCAATTTCTGAAACCGTAAACCTAGCTTCATCTCTTTCATTTTTAGCTCTATAATACTTAATTTTTTCTCCTACACCTCTAGCTGTCCAAAGATTTTTATCTTTTCTTTGTATATTATTTTTAATAACGCCATTAGCCGCATCAAGAATAGTACTTGTAGACCTATAATTTTGCTCCAATAAAATAGTCTTAGCATTAGGATAGTCTTTTTCAAAATTTAAAATATTCTTATAATTTGCGCCACGAAAACTATAAATACTTTGCGAATCATCACCTACACAAGTAATATTTTGATACTTCTTACTAATTAACTTAGTCAAAATATACTGAGCTTCATTAGTATCTTGATACTCATCAATTAAAACATATCTATATAAATCTTGATACTTTTCAAGTACTAAAGGGTTCTTCCTAAATAGCAATATTGGTAATAAAAGTAAATCATCAAAATCAACAGAATTATTTCTTTTTAATTTATCTTCATACTTTTCATAAATCTTACAAACACCCTTCTCATATTCACTAACAGCTAACTTCTCATAAGAACTTGGAGACATCATTTCATTTTTACAACTACTTATCTTATTTCTTACTGCTTTAGGATTATAAATCTTCGTATCATAACCAATATCCTTTATTATTTTCTTCACAACTGTTAAAGAATCGTCACTATCCATAATGACAAAATTAGACTCATAACCAAGTAAAGAATAATTTTCTCTTAAAAGTTTCAAACCAAAACTATGAAAAGTAGACACCTGTAATTTCTTAGCCAAATCACCTATAAGTAAATATAGTCTGTCTTTCATTTCCTTAGCTGCTTTATTTGTAAAAGTTATAGCTAAAATATTAGCTGGATGAACATTAGCTTCTTCAATTAAATAAGCTATTTTAGTTGTTAAAGTTTTCGTCTTGCCAGCCCCAGCTCCCGCAATTATTAAAAGTGGACCATCATTATACAAAACGGCTTCTTTTTGTTTATCATTCAAATTGTTTAATTCCATTTTAATACCTACTTCCTATATCCATTATAACAATTAATTGAATTAAAGTAAATGTACACAAATTTAACTTTATACTTTTTACTAATATTTATTATAGAAAAAGATTAGACTAATCATCTAATCTTAATTGTCATATAAATTTAATAATTCATCAAAAATAGATTGCTCTTTCTTTCGTAAAGAGTCTTTATTATCTTTTTCTTTATTATCTGTATCCATATTACCCACATCTTTATCTTTACTTTGCATTTTAGAACTATCAGTTAAAATATTTTTTGTCTCAACTATCTCTGGCTCTAAATAAAAGTTTTCATCTTTTAAAGCCTTATCTAATTTCTCCTCTAATACTTCCTCTTCAGAATTTTTTCTATTCTCCTTTAAGATACTTAATAATAATTTATAATCATCTAAAGTAAGAGTCTTATCTAATTTTTTGGTATCAAGCTTGTGCTCTAATTTTATCATTGATGGTACTTGAACATTAGAAATAACTGTTTTCTCATCTTTCTTTTTATTATTTAAACCATTTCTTGTATAGTGCAAGAACACCTTATAAACTAGTAAGAAAATTAGCCATACTATAAAAATAGAACTTGATAATTCAACTAATCCTAAGACATTTTTATTATCATAAATAGACTCCATTGTAAAAATATCTAATTCTTGCGTTTTCACAATACTTAAAATTAAAGCCAATAAATAGTTTAAAATGCAATATACAACAATATTAATCTTTTTAATAAAACCCGTTGTTTTAAAATTAAAGATACTTATCAATATTATGATGTTAGCAACAATAATTGCTCCAAAGTAAATAGCCATATTAGGAAAATAAATAGCTATAAATAAATTATTCATAAAATAATCAAAAACTTTTGGTAAACTACTATGATAAGCTATTAATATAAATAAGAAGATGAAAGTATATATTAAAATAAAAATTGTCTTTGATGTTTTCTTATTCTTCTTATTTGTAGTAAATAAAATATAAGCAAAAAACATCAGAAAGATTATTAATAAAAGAAATAACTTAGAACTTTTAGATACTTCAAACAAAATCTTAATTTTATCTAATAAAGACAACTTTTCCATACCATCAACCCCCTTTTTTATTTTATTCATCAACAACACTAACAAGCTCTGATATATAAATTGTCTGTGTCTTAGAATCAAAATTTGTACAAGTAATTAAAGTAAGTGTCGTCTTTTCATAATCACGATATATCGCAACTGTTCCTACTTTTTCTTGTTTATAAATATTTGTAATCTTATAAGTATACTTCTTACCCTTATAAGAAACATATAATTCATCATTAATATTTAATTTATATAAATCATTGAAAAAAGCTTTCCAGCCCGTACCTGAATGCCCCGCTAATATTAAATTACCCTTTGAAACATCTGGATACGTCGAACCGTTAACAACTAAAATATTTTTTTCAACATCATTTTCACTAGAACGTAAATCTAAAAAGCCTTTTTTTAAATTAATTTTTGGTATTGAAAGATAGCCTATATAATCATTGCTTATAACATCTGGTAAATTATTTTCTACCTGAGAATAAACCTCTTCATTTTCTGTAATATTAACTATTTCCTTACCATTATAGAAAGTATTTGCCATATAATCATAAGCAATTACTTTTTTCTCTTGAATATAATTATAAGAAAGAAAGAACCCTCCAATAAGTGTAACTACAGTACCTATTAAGGCCGCTACTTGTGGAGAGATCTTTAATCTTTTATTATCTATTATGTGCATTCTTATATACAAAACCAATACCTAGACTAATCAATGCAATACCTATTAAACTAAATAATAATGAACTAGATGAAGTATTTGGAACAAAAACTTCTGGATAATTTTCAAACATTATTTGATGTGATAAATGGTCTTTATCAATTGTAAAGCTTATCTTTTCATTAGATGCCTTATATCCATTAGGAGCTTGTTCCTCTTCAACTGTATAAGTACCATATTCTAAATCAGTTATTGTATAAGACTCTTCTGTTGTTGTAAATCTAGCAACAATATTTTCGTTTGCATCTCTAACAACTAAGATAGCGCCACTTAATGCTTTCTTTGTTGAAGCATCTATTTTTGTAATATTAACAATTACTTGCTCTGCCTCATTTTTAAAATTAACTTTTATTTCCTTATTATTACTATCAATTGTAAATTTAACTTCATTAGTATCTAACTTATATCCTTTTGGAGCTTCTACTTCTGAAACTGTATAAACGCCATCAGCTAAATTTCTAATAACGTGTCCATTTACTGTTGAAGTCCAACTAGTAATTTGCTTACCCTGAGAATCCTTCAAAACAAGCTTAGCTCCAGCTAAAGGTTGATTTGTTTTAGAATCTACTTTTACAATTGTAACCTTTGAAGTAGCAAGTGTTAAATCAATACTAGTAGACTTAATATCATCCTGTAATAAAGTAACATCTTGCATACCATTAATAGGTCTATATACATAAGCCTTTTTATGATTACTTTTTGATGTAACTGTAACCGTTACCTTTTCCTCTGTACTATCCACACTACTAACAGGAACTCTTACATAGAAAGTGTCATTAGCACTTATCGTATTAGTTACTTGACCCTTAGAATTTAAAACCTCAGCTTTACTTGGTGCTTTTAATGAAACAGTATAACTACTTATATCAGAAGAGCTTACAGTAAGAGCCTTTGATATATAGTAACCATCTTGTAAAGACATCGTCGTATCACTTGTCTTTATAGCTAACTGTGACTTATAAGCTGCTCCCTGTTCTTTTCCTAACTTAACTAAATTTAAAATATAATTTCTTAAATTTTGTGGGTCATTACCAGTATACTTAAATTGACTACTTAGATTAGAACTTCCCGTTACATCATCCAAATACCACCAGATAGCAGCTTGTGTAATATAATAATCTTTAGCCTTATCCCCAGTTATACTCTTAGCTGGATAACCATTATTTAAAATTGCCGAAACACCAACATTAGCCTCTCCAACAAAATTAGCTGTTGTGTTCTTAGCCGTAGGCTTAGTATTATCAATACAGTAAACATACTCACCAGAAGTAGTCTTTTTAGCGTCTATCAAAGCGCCATCAATATATCTTGGTAAAACCTCTAATTCACCAAGAGTTAATTGTTTAACAGCGGCATTAGCTGTTAAGTTTGTAGATACAAAAGCTGTCATACTAAGTACCATTACTAATAATATTTTAGTAATTTTTTTGAACGTTTCTTTCATTAAACTTATCCCCCTCACTTAATTGCCACTTATTATAACATAAATTATATATTTTGGCAAGTATTTCAGTATTTTTGATGTAGTAAACTAGATGTGGGAAAATATAAAATTATATAAAAAAAAAGAGAAAACACTCAAAAATTTAAAACTGTT
>CANRQG010000019.1 GCA_947632735.1 uncultured Bacilli bacterium
TTGAGTTTGCGGGTTTAAAAGAAAATAAAAATTATTTAGAAACGGATTTAGAAAAAGCATTGTTATCACATTTGACTAAATTTTTACTTGAATTAGGTAGAGGATTTTCTTTTGTTGCAAGCGAGCAAAGAATAAAATAGGTGCAGAATATTATTATGTGCATATAAAGGGAGTGATTTTATGGTGAATAAAAAAGAAAATAAAATATTGAATAAAGGTACAAATAACCAATATACTGAAAGCACTTTTGAAAGCATAAAACATTTAGATGAATATGGAAATGAATATTGGTATGCGCGTGAATTACAAAAGACGTTAGACTATAAAGATTGGAGAAATTTTGAAAAAGTAATAGATAAAGCCATCGTATCAGCAAAAAATAGTATTTCAAATAGGAAAGATTGGGTTGTTGAAGTCAACAAGCCAATAAAAACTGGTAAAGGAAAAAAAGAAATTATTAAAGATTACAAATTGTCTAGATATATATGCTATCTAATAGTACAAAATGCTGATCCAAGTAAAGAAGTTGTTGCTTTAGGGCAAACTTATTTTGCTATTCAAACAAGGAAACAAGAAATTACAGAGCAAGAATATGAATCTTTATCAGACGATGAAAAAAGGTTTTATCAAAGAAAATTAACTAGGCAAGGTAATTATACGCTTCAAAAAGTTGCTTCATCTGCTGGTGTTAAAAATATGGCAGAATTTCATAATGCAGGATATAAGGGATTATATAATGGGGAGACAGCTGATGATATTTTTAAAAGAAAGAAATTGCGTTATAGAGAAGATATACTAGATAATATGAATGAAGATGAATTAATTGCAAATCTATTTAGAATAAATCAAACGAAACAAAGATTAATTAAAGATAATGTACAAGGTGAAAATAATGCTAAGGCTGTTCATTACGAAGTTGGTAAAAAAGTACGAAAAGCTATTCAAGATATTGGAGGAATGATGCCTGAAGAAATGCCAACACCTAAAAAAAGTTTAAAAGAACTTGAAAGAGAAAAGAAACAATTGGAAAATAAGGAACAAGAAAAACTTGAAGAAGTTAAATAGTTTATGGAAGTGATAAAAATGAATAAAAATAATGCAAAAAATAATCAAGAAAAAAGTTTAACATCAGTCGGAATTAACTGATTGATTACGATTTATTTAACCCCTTAGTGAAACCCTTATAAATAAAGGATTTTCGTGAAAAACAATCTTACACATTTTTATTAAAAAATCTAAAATTACTAAAAATTGATAAAAATATTTTAAATTTGGTTAAATTTATGTAATGAATTATAAAGGTGATTACGCCAATTAACTCCTTAGGATTAATAGTTAGGAGTCTTACAAAAAGTTTTATAGAGGTGATAAATTTGAAAAATATTGAACTATATGTACCAGAATTAAACGATTACTGGTATGAAGAAAAAATTCAAAAAGATCCATTATCTATGAATTATAATGCTGGATATGATGTTTCTTATTATGGATATCATTATGATACTGGTTGTATTGATTTTCCAAAGGAAAAATGGGAAAAAACTTATGAAAAACGAAAAGATAAAAATAAATATTTTGCTTATATTAAAGATTTGGATTTAAATGAATATGTAGGATATGTAAATTATCAGTATAATGAAAATGAAAATAGATATGAATGTGGAATTTTAATAGAAAGTAAATATAGAGGATATGGTTATTCAAAGTTGGCTTTAAAATTATTGTGTCAAGTGGCTAAAGAAAATGGAATAAAGGAATTGTATGATAATTTTGAAAAAGATAGAGATAAGTCTTTACAACTGTTTGAATCAGTAGGTTTTAGAATTGTTGCAACACAAACTTGGAAAAAATTTGATAAAATAGTAGAAGGTGTGTTAGTTAAAATTAATTTATAAAGGAAGTGATAATAATGGACAATCGACAAAATTCGACAAATATCAACTGGTACCCAGGCCATATGGCCAAAACCAAAAGAGAAATAGCTGAAAAAATAAACCTTATCGACATAGTTTACGAAGTAATAGACGCCAGAATGCCAATATCATCTAAAATAGTTGACATAGATAATCTTATCAAAAATAAACCCCGTCTCTTAATCGTAACCAAATATGATTTATGCGATAAAGAAGCAACCGATAAAATCCTAAAAATATATGAAAAATCCTATCGCATCATCAAAATAGACCTAATAAAAAATGCCAACACCAAAGAAATTATCAACATTACTAAAAAACTAATGCAGCCCCTAAATGAAAAAAGAAAATCCCAGGGAATGAAAGAACGCCCCGCTCGCGTTCTCATCATCGGTGTTCCTAACGTTGGCAAAAGTACCCTAATAAATCGCCTAGTAGGTAAAAAATCAGCAACCGTCGGTAATAGACCAGGCGTAACCAAAAGTCTAAACTGGATACGCATAAATAAAGACGTTGAACTATTAGACACCCCAGGTATCCTATGGCCTAAAATAGAAAACCAAGAAAACGCCCACGTTTTAGCTAGCCTTTCCTCTATAAAAGAAGAAATCCTAAACATCAATGACATTGCCGCCTTTATCTTGCGAAAACTATTTTCACTCTATCCAGAAAAACTAAAAGCCCGCTATCAAATAGAAACGCTAACTGCCGACCTTTCCGAAGCTTATAACAAAATTGCCCAAAAAAGAAAAGTCTTCACAAAAGGCGGCCTAGTCGATTACGATAAAGTTTCCGCCCTAATCATAAAAGACCTAAAAGATGGCTACTTCCCAAACATTACATTTGACAGATTAGAAAAGTAAACATCTTTTTCTTTTCCCAAAAATTTGTTACAATTTAATTAAGAGGTAAGAAAATGACAAAAGAAGAACTATTAGAAAAATTAAAAAAAATTCCCATTCCTAAAGAAGAAATGCTTATACTACCACCAACAGCCTTACTACTCCAAGATTTAGAAGAAAAAAGAAAACCAACCAAAAAGAAAGACGCTCCCGAACAAAAAACACTATCCTCCAAAAAACAACCAACCCCCACACCACCAATAGCGCTTGCCTGTTCAAAAGAAGCCTTCGCCAACCTAAATTGGCCCCAAAAATTGGGTAGCCTCAACACCTATGTCAAATACCACGATAACATCGAAATTGCTAAAACTTTCTATAATACCGATAAAATAATCAAAATAGAAAACTATAACGTAGCTAATCTAGAATACTGCTACGAACTATTAACCTTTTCCAATAATAAAAAATACAAAAAAATAATCGAAAATCTAGAATATCTCCTATGCGCTAAAAATAAATTTTATTGGTATGAAACAAATCTCCATAAGAAAGGTATCCACTTTGTAGCCGGAGTAGACGAAGTGGGCAGAGGTCCCCTAATTGGCCCCGTTGTCGCCGCCTGCGTCGTTTTACCAGAGCATTTTTCCCTAGATGGCTTAACTGACTCCAAGAAATTAACCGAAAATAAACGTAATTACTTCTATAAAGAAATAAAAAAGCAAGCCCTAGGAATAGGCATAGGTATGATTGATGCCCAAAAAATCGATGAAATAAATATCTACGAAGCAACCAAACTAGCGATGTACCAAGCGATAGCTGAATGTAAAAAGAACTGTCAAATAGAACACATCCTAATAGATGCTATGCCCCTAGAACTAGATATCCCAACAACCTCCATCATCAAAGGCGACCTCAAAAGCATCACCATCTCAGCCGCTAGTGTCATTGCTAAAGTAACCCGTGATAGTATGCTTTATGAACTTGACAGAAAATATCCTCAATATGACTTTAAAAATAATAAAGGCTATGGTACTAAAACCCATATTGAAGCCATTAATAAATATGGCATCTTGGAAGACCATCGTCGTAGTTATGCCCCAGTTAAAGATTACATCGAAAGTAAAGAAAAAGAACCTGTTTAATTTGACAAATAAATAATTTATTAGTATAAGTATATTTAGAAGGGAAAGTGTTAATTATGCCGAAAAATTTAGTTATCGTCGAAAGCCCTAGTAAAAGTAAGACCATTGAAAAGTACTTGGGTAATGACTATAAAGTAGTTTCCTCAAAAGGTCATATCCGTGATTTAGCAACGACAGGCCAATATGGCTTAGGTGTCGATATTGAAAATGGCTTCAAACCAAACTATGTCGCTATCAAAGGAAAAACTAAAGTCATTAATGAACTAAAAAAAGACGTCAAAAATAGTGATACCATCTATCTTGCTAGCGATCCTGATCGTGAAGGAGAAGCCATCGCCTGGCATTTAAAAGATGCCCTAGGTATCAAAGACACCAATTATAAAAGAGTACTCTTTAATGAAATTACCCACGACAAAGTTTTAGAAGCTATGAAAAATCCTACTGTTATAGATGAAAATCTTGTTAAAAGTCAAGAAACAAGAAGAATCTTAGACCGTATCATAGGCTTCCGTCTTTCTAAACTGCTTCAAAATAAAATAGGTGCCAAAAGTGCTGGTCGTGTTCAAAGCGTTGCCTTAAAATTAATAGTAGACCGAGAAAGAGAAATTGATGCTTTTAATCCGGAGGAATATTGGACAATCACAGCCATCTTCCCTGATTACGAAGCTGAGTTGTTTAGGTATAAAGACAAAGATATCGAGCTCAAATGTGAAGAAGAAGCTAATGCCGTTTTAGCCAAACTAGGTAAGACATATACCGTTGAAAGTGTGGAGAAAAAAGAAAAAAGCCGCAAAAGTAAATTTCCCTTTATCACCTCCACATTGCAACAAGAAGCATCTACTAAATTAGGCTTTTCAGCTAAAAAAACAATGAGTATTGCTCAAAGACTTTATGAAGGAATAGATTTAGAAAACGAAACGGTCGGTTTAATTACCTATATGAGAACAGACTCAATTCGCTTGTCTACTGATTTTGTAAAACAAGCTATGGCCTACATTGAAAAAAACTTTGGTAAAGAATATAAAGGTCATATTAAAAAAGCTAAAAATACCGATAATGTTCAAGATGCTCACGAGGGAATTAGACCCACTAGTATTATGCGTGAACCTCTAAAAATAAAACAATTCTTAACCACCGACGAATTTAAATTATATAGTCTAATTTATAAAAGAACTCTAGCTTCCTTAATGGCTGATGCAACCGTTAATCAAACAACGATTATTTTTGATAATAATGACTATAAATTTAAAACAACTGGCCAGATTCTTTTATTCGAAGGTTACTTAAAAGTATATAAAGATTACGAAAGTAGTGAAGATAAAATTCTACCTGAAATAAATGCCCAAGAAGAAGTTATCACCGAAGAAATTGATTGCTCTAGACATTTTACCAAACCGCCAAGTAGATATACTGAAGCCAAACTTATTAAAGAAATGGAAGAACTAGGTATTGGACGTCCCTCTACCTATGCTAAAATTATTGACACCATTAAAGAAAGAAACTACGTTGAACTAGAAGATAAAAAATTCAAACCAACCGAAATAGGTATTGAAACAACTGATAAACTGCAAGAATTCTTTAGTGATTTAATTAATGTAGAATATACTCGTAATATGGAAAGTGAACTAGATGACATTGCCTTAGGAAAGCTTGTTTGGAACAATGTTTTAGCTGCCTTTTATAAATTGTTTGAACCTCGCGTTAAAAATGCTTTTACCGATATGGAGAAAAAAGCTCCTGTTGAAACAGGGGAGAAGTGTCCTTTATGCGGTAACCCACTAGTTATAAGAAAAGGTCGCTATGGTGAATTTACCGCTTGCTCTAATTATCCTGAATGTAAATACATCAAAAAAGAAGAAAAAAAAGTTGTTGAAATAATGAATTGTCCTAACTGTGATGGTAAAATAATTGAAAGAAAAACTAAGCGAGGTAAAATATTCTACGGTTGTAGCAATTATCCTAAGTGTAAATTTGCCTCTTGGGATAAACCACTCGAAGAAAAATGCCCTGAATGCGGCAGTTACCTAGTTGAAAAAAATAACACTATTAAATGTTCTTTATGTGATTATAAAAAGTAAAGGAGAAAATTCTATGAAAGCTAATCTAATTTATAAAACAGATACCGAAAATATGTTGTTAAAAGAAGATGATTTAAAAAAACTCGACGAAGAAACTTATAATCTAAAAAACCCTGAGGGACTTAAAGCCAAATATCATTTAGAAAACACTGCTGGTAACTTTCTCATCTCATATGATGCTAACGCTCTTCCTTTAGAAACCCTTTATCTTTACAACTTTTTAGATGAAGATTTAGAAACAGAAAAATATCTCCCTGTCAACTTTACTACTAGACCTTACTTAATTGATACCAAAAGAGATATTTATACTCTACTAGATGATTTTTCTACCCTTAAAGACTTTTATGAGTCTATCAAAGGTAATTTTAGTGCTAGTGAGAATCTTTACTTTACTTATGGTACAGCTTTTGACAATAAAGATTTATGTGCTAAAGTTTTAGATAGATTTTTAACTGAACGCTTAGAGTCAACTGAAGCCTACTTTTTTGCTCGTGTCATAAAAGAAGCTATTTTAAAAGCCAAAGAAAAAGAAAAAACAGCAAAAACCACTAAATAAAAAAGAGGTGAGCTATTTGGAAGAATACTATTTAGTCGCAAGAAATAAAGAAAATAATACCCTAGAGACCATTCCTATCAAAGAAAAATGGTATCTAGGGAAAAATGGCCAAGATATTTTTAAAAGAAGAAACCATCTTGAGGCCATTGATTTAACAACAACTAGATTTAAAAATAAAGAAGAAATGCTTAATCAGATGTATAAAAGTGGTTATATTAAAACGACAAATGTTGATATCTTCATTGCCAAAAAAATTAAACGCAATAATAAAGAATATATTAAATTTCACGAAGTAATCTATAACCCCGAGGGAAAATTACGTATCACTGATTTGAGAAAAATTGCTTATTCCTTTCTTGCCGCAGATAAAACAAAAGAAAAAGACCTTATTGATAAAGTCTTTAACAAATTAATTGCCAAAGCCAATAGCGACATCGAGTTTCGCAATATTTTAACCTGTGAAATGACTAATGTTCCTAAAAGATTAACTGACTTTTTCTGGAAAGGAACCCAAAGCTATAGCCTTAAATATAAAAATTTATCAGCCTTTGAAAACTATAGTACCATAAGAAGTATTATCGAAGCCCTTAATCGTTATGATTTCTTACAAACTATACCAGGTAATCCCTTTAATAATAATGTTGATTATTTAAATGACTTTAGTAGTGCTAGAAAAAAAGTTGAACCTGAATTACTAAAAATTCTTGATAAAGATTATATTCCTGGTCAATATGACTTATTTACTTATCAAGAAAAACTTCCACCGCAAGAAAATCTTTCCCCTCAAGAAAATACCCCGCAAACTGAGGAAAAGCTCCAAAAAACATCTCTAGAAACTTCATATCAAGAAGATTCTGAAACCAATTTTCTAATGAATCTACCTAGTTTGCCAAAAGAAGACCAGAAAAAAATTATTCTAAATACCTTTTCTAAGATACCATTTGGCCTTTTAAATTTTACTAATAATAAAAAAAGTCTTGATAGTAGTTTCCTCAAAAGAGAAATATCTTCTTCCACAAAAGAGCAGTTAGAAACTTTACTTCCTAACGAACTGTTTAGAGAATTAGTTCTTTATACCGTTCATAAAAATGAATATCAAAAAAATCTAATGTATGGTGCCAATACTAATCTTTTAGAAGAAGAAATAAGACAAGATGAAAAAACACTTTCCAAGCTTTTAGCAAAAGAAAAAAATCTTGATAAAATTTTCCTTTGGACTTTAATTTATCAAAATACACTTCAAAGTGATAAAAAAAATGCTGATACAAAAGAAAAGGGGCATCTTCATTGAATAAGTTAATTGAAAATTACCTAGATTATCTAAAAATAGAAAAAAACTACTCCGATTATACAGTTGATAATTACCGTCAAGACATTATAGAATTTATGAATTACTTAGAAAAAGAAAGTCTAAATTTTAAAGATCTTTCCTATGATGATATTCGCTTCTTTCTTATGAACTTAAAAGACGAAAAAAAAGATACAAATTCCACTATTGATAGAAAATTAAGTTCCCTAAGAAGCTTTTATCGCTATCTTGTCAATGAAAAAATAATAAAGACTAACGTTTTTTCCTTAGTCACCGGCTTAAAAAAAGATAAAAAATTACCTCGTTATTTTGAATATAACGAATTAGAAGAATTATTTAATATTCCAAATAAAACATCCCCTCTAGGTCAAAGAGACTCACTTCTTTTAGAAATGCTTTACGCAACAGGTGTTCGTGTCTTTGAACTTGTAAATATTAAATTAACAGATATCAACCAAACAAACTCTACTATTTTAATACTAGGAAAAGGTAATAAAGAACGCTTTGTTAATTATGGAGAATATTGTAAAGAAGCACTTGATACTTACTTATCTTATGGTTATAACATTCTTAATACTAAAAAAAGTCCTTACTTATTTTTAAACAATAATGGTGGAAAACTTACTGAACGTGGTGTCCGTTATATCCTAGATAAAATTATTAAAGAGAGTAGTCTTAAAAAAAATATCTCTCCCCATATGATTAGACATTCCTTTGCGACCCATCTTTTAAATGAAGGTTGTGATTTAACTACTGTTCAAAAACTACTAGGTCACGAAAGTATCAAAGCTACTCAAATCTATACTCATTTGACAGCTGATAGATTAAAAGATGTCTATTATCATTCATTTCCTAGAGCTAAAAAAGATAAATAATTTCCTAAAAATAAAAGAATAAAGACTTTTACCCATCTAAAAGTCATTTTTTTTTCGAATTTTTTCTTTTCTGCTTTCAAAATCAGCAAAGTTTGATATAATAAAATTAGTTCTTTACAAAAGGTTGTGGTTATTATGGAGAATGAATTTTCCACTAAAGAAGAACTTTTTACTAGAGTGAAGCCTGCTCTACAAGCTAAAGAAGTAGAACTTCATCGTCTAGGATATTCCTATATTAGTTCTATTGATATATGGAACTATCTAATTGAAACTAAGTGGAAATCTTCTAAAAACTTAATGTTATCAGATATTGTAAATGATATAATGCATACTAATGAGAAGAAAATAGCCGATTATTTAAAAGGCAAAGCAACAAGAAAAAAAAGAACAGACTATTTTAAAGATTATGAAGAAATTTAGAGGTGAAATAAAATGAAGAAAAAAAATAAAACTAAAAAGCCTATCGCTCTTACTGTAGTTTTATTATTACTAGTTGTTTTGATATGCTTTTTATTCATACCATTATTTAAAAATTTAAAATTTGGTTTAGATTTACAGGGAGGTTTTGAAGTCTTATATAAAGCCTCATCAATTGATGGTTCAAAAATGACTAATGAAAAATTAACCGCAACATATAAAACCTTAAGTAAAAGAATAGATAGTTTAGGTGTCAGTGAACCCGAAATTATCTTAGAAGGAAACGACAAAATACGTGTAAAACTTGCCGGTGTCAAAAATCCTGAAGAAGCTCGTACCCAGTTATCGACCGTAGCTACTTTATCTTTTCGTGATACTGAAGATAATCTTCTAATGAGTAGTGATGTCTTAAAAGCTGGTGGCGCTAAAATAGGACAAGACTCTGCTGGTAACCCTGCTGTTGCTTTAAGTGTTAAAGATAAAGACAAATTCTATGAAGTAACTAATAAAGTAAAAGATTATGAAAATAATATGATAGTTATTTGGTTAGACTATAATGAACTAACTGATAGTTATGCTAAAGAAGCTGGAAGTTGTGGTAGTAGTGGTTCTAATTGCTTAAGTGCCGCTACTGTCTCTCAAGGCTTCGCTAGTGACGTTATTATTCAAGGAAACTTTACTACTGAAGAAGTAACTAATCTAGTTGATTTAATCAATAGTGGTTCCCTTCCAAGTAAACTAACAGAAATATCATCAACAACAGTTGGAGCTAGCTTTGGAGACCAAACTCTAGAAAAAACCCTAATCGCTGGTATTATTGGTATTATCTCTATCATTATTCTCTTAATTGTTGTTTACCATTTTGCTGGTTTCATTTCTGCTATCTCTATTATGCTTTATACAATTTTAGTCTTTGCCGTTTTCTGGGTAGTAGGTGGTGTCCTAACTCTACCAGGAATTGCGGCTTTAGTTCTTGGTATTGGTATGGCTGTTGACTCTAATGTCATAACCTTTGCTCGTATCAAAGAAGAATTATATAAAGGTAAAAGCCTAAAAGTTGCCTTTAAAGAAGGTTCTAAAGAAAGTATTAGCTCCATAATAGATGCCAATTTAACAACCTTAATTGTTGCCATAATTATGTTTATCTTTGGTGAATCTAGTATCAAAGGTTTTGCTACAATGTTAATTATAACTATTGTAGTAACAATGTTTACGATGGTCTTTATTACAAGATTATTATTAAAACTTTTCTTAAAAAATGACTACTTCAATGATAAAACATATCTTTTCTTAAAAGTTAAAAAAGAAGATATTCCTGATGTAAATAAAAATGAAGAAGTAAAAGTAATCCCATTTAAAAATACTAACTTCTTAAAACATAAAGTCTTTTGTGTTATGTTATCACTTGTAATTGCCCTTTGTGGTTTATTAGTCTTTTTAAATAAAGGCTTTAATCTAGGTATAGATTATAAAGCTGGTACTGATATAACTATCGCAACTACCCAAAATATAAAAACTAAAGCCATAGAAAGTGACCTAAAAGAATTAAATCTCGAAGCATCAAACATTACTAAAAATTCTGATGAAATAACAATTCGTATTGATAAAGCTTTAAGTGGTGATAAAGTAAAAGAAACAAACAAATATTTTGAAGAAAAATATTCTGCTAAAGTAAATATCGGCGTTGTTTCTAATATTGTTAAAAAAGAACTAATTAAAAATGCTTGTCTAGCTGTCTTAATAGCTTTATTAGGAATCATTATTTATGTTTCAATTCGCTTTAAAGTAAGCTACGCTATTGGTGGTGTAGTAGCGTTAATCCACGATGTAGTTATTGTTTTCAGTTTATTTGCGATATTCCGTTTAGAAGTATCCTCAATGTTTATTGCTGCCGTTTTAGCAATTATCGGTTATTCAATAAATGATACAATTGTATCTTTCGACCGTATCAGAGAAAATTTACGTAAAATAGATAATAAAAAATTAGATGCTAATAAATTAGAAGAAATATGTAATTTAAGTATTAGAGAAACTTTTTCTAGAACCATCTACACCTCAGTAACGACAATTCTCCCAGTTTTCTTTCTAATTTTCCTAGGTTCAAGAGAAATATTACCATTTAATATGGCAATGTTATTCGGTCTTATCTGTGGAACTTATTCATCCATCTATATTGCGACTATTGTTTTCTTAGTTTTAGAAAAGAAAAATTTAAACAAACCTAAAAAGAAAAAAGTTATTTATACTGATGAATATGAAGAAAAGAAAATCAAAGGTATAAATTGCTAAAAGAGGGGAGGTAAGTCCTTTGAGCAAAAATACTATAATTACTTTTGAAGATATCTTAACTAAAGTCGAAAAATATATTACTAAAGAAAATGAACTTGCTACTATCAAAAAAGCCTATCAATTTGCTAAAACAAAGCACGAAGGTCAATTCCGTAAATCAGGTGAAGCCTACATTAATCATCCAATGAATGTTGCCCTTATCTTGACAACTATCTATGCTGATTATGAAACAATTAGTGCTGGTTTTATGCACGATGTCTTAGAAGATTGTGAATGTACCCCTGAAGAAATGGAAGAAAATTTTGGTAAAGAAATAACTAAACTAGTTCAGGGGGTAACCAAATTAAGTAAAATTAATTTTTCGACCGAAAATGAATATTTAATTGATTACTATAAAAAAATAATTGTTGGTATGAGTGAAGATGTCCGTGTAATTATCATCAAATTAGCGGACCGTCTCCATAATATGCGTACTCTTTGGGCTCTACCCGAAGATAGACAAAAAGTAAAAGCTCACGAAGCCCTAGAAATTTTGGCCCCCATTGCCCATCACTTAGGAATTCATAAAATAAAAAGCGAATTAGAAGACTTATCTCTTCGTTATCTTAAGCCCGATGTTTTCTACGACATTGCTGAAAAACTAAATAAAACAAAACTTGAACGTGATAAAACTGTTTACGATATGCAAAGAGAAGTCGTTGACTTATTAAATGAACATAATATTAAACACGAAATAAAAGGTCGCGCTAAAAGTATCTATAGTATTTATAATAAATTAGATAAAGGTAAAAAGTTTAGCGATATCTACGACTTACTGGCTTTAAGAATACTTGTAAATACTGAACAAGAATGTTACTTAGCCTTAGGACTAATTCATTCTAAATATCGCCCCTTACCAAAAAGATTTAAAGACTATATTGCGATGCCTAAACCCAATATGTATCAATCACTTCATACTACTGTTTTCGGTACAGATGGTTACTTGTTTGAAATCCAAATTAGAACCTATGAAATGGATGAGATAGCCGAAAATGGTATCGCATCTCACTGGGCCTATAAAGAAAATAATGGCTCTAAAGTAACCGCTAATTTAATGAATTCAACCGAAAAGAAACTCCAATTCTTTAAGTCAATAATCGATTTAAGCCACGATGGATTAAGTAATGAAGAATTTGTAAATAGTGTTAAAGATGAAGTTCTAAACAATAATATTTATGTCTTTACCCCCAAAGGTGATGTCATTGAATTGCCAAAAGGTGCCACTGCTCTTGATTTTGCTTATAAAATTCATACTAAAGTTGGTGAGTCAACAGTAGGTGCAATTGTCAATAATAATATTGTTCCTCTTAACTATGAATTAAAAGATAATGATATCGTTAAAATTAATACTTCTAAAAATTCTACTCCTAAAAAAGAATGGCTTAATATGGTTAAGCTTAATCAAACTAAAAGTAAAATTAAAAGCTATTTTTCTAAGAATGAACGTGACATTTATATTGAAAAGGGTAAGTATTTATTAGAAAAAGAACTACGTAAAAAGAAAATTGCTTATAGTGACTTTTTAACCGAAGAAAACATTAAAAAGATATGTGATACCTTAAAAGTTGAAAACCTTGAAGAGATATATCATTCTATTGGCAATAATAAATCAAGTGCATCATTCGTTATTAATATTATAAATAAAGAAGAAGTAAAACTACCTAAAATAACTAAAAAAGAAACTAATCTTGATGCTGATATCATTGTAAATGGCATTGATAAAGTAAAAGTAAATTTAGCTAATTGCTGTAATCCTATCTATGGTGATGAAATAGTTGGCTATATAACTAAAGGTAATGGTATAACCGTTCACCGTCTAAGTTGTCATAATCTCGAAATGCTTGAAGAAAGAACCCTTAAAGTAAGCTGGAATGATAATACTAATAAGAAATATTTAACTTGCTTTATCATTAATACAACTACTAGTGAAAACTATATGCTTGATATTATGCAGGCTATTTCAATGCAAAATATTAATATCGAAAGTATCAGAACTATCGATAAAAATGCCTATAATTGCTACGAAGTAACTTGCTATGTAAGTGGTTTAGAACAATATCAAAAAATAGTTTTATCACTTAGTAAATATCCCTACATCCAAAGTATAGAAAGAGTGATAAGATGAGAGTCTTAGTTCAAAGAAGTAATGTTGCTTCTTGCCAAGTCGCAGGAAAAACTACTGGTAAAATAAAAGAAGGCCTAGTCCTTTTCGTTGGCTTTACCGCTGGTGATGACTTAGAAAAAATAAAATATCTAGCTAAAAAAGTCGCTAACTTGCGTATTTTTCCCGATGAAGATGGTATTATGAATAAAAGTATTTTAGAAACAGCTGGTACAATTCTTTCTATCTCCCAATTTACTCTCTATGCTGAGTGTAAAAAAGGAAATAGACCTAGTTATCAAAAAGCCCTAAACAATAAAGATGCCCAAATTCTTTATCAAAGCTTTAATGAAGAACTACGTAAATATCTTCCTGTTGAAGAAGGCCTTTTTGGTGCCGATATGGAAATATCCTTAACTAATGTAGGACCAACAACAATAATGTTAGAAAAGTAACTGGTATTAAGGGGGTTATTATGATACCAATTAAAAAAAATTACAATGACTTTCTAAAACAAATAGAATTATTGGCCGAAAAAATACTTACCTGTACAGACGAAAATAAGACCTATATCTACTTAAAGGCCTATAAAGCCCTTATTTATCTTTACAGCCTAAATAAAAAACGGGCCATCTATGTTGAAGAAATAGAAAAAAATGCTTATTATAAAGACCTAGATAAAAGAAAAACCAAAGAAGAACTAGATTTAGCTGATAACTTCTTTCTAGAAGAAAAATCTGCCTTAAGAGATATCATTTATAAAGACTTATTTTATGATGTTAATCTACTAGATACTTTCTCTAACAGTTCTTTTTACCAAAAAAATTATAAGCTTTATAATAAAAAATTTAATTCCGAAGAACTATATGATATCCTCGTTAATTTTTTAAAAACAGAAAATAAAGAAATGCTTTCAATATTAGAAGAGCTAATAGAAGAAAAAAGATTTTATTATCTAAAAGATAAACGAAACATCAAAGCTAATGCCTTAACTTTGTTTAATCCTATTGATAAAAAAAATAACATTCTTATTCGTAAAAATCTAGTTACCCTAAATTTTCTAGAAGCCTATATCCACGAAATAGCTCACGTCTTTGATGCCAGAGAATTAGTCGCCAAAACTGATGAATTTGAAACCGCTATTTATAGTTCTAGAAGCGTTTTAAATGAAACTATTTCAACTTTTTATTCCCTAGATTTATATGAGTATCTTTTAAAAAATTCCCTTTATAAAGAAAATGCTATTGTTGGTCTATTTAACACCCTAACAGCCTACACCTTAACTATGGACTCTGCTTATTTACTTTGTACCTTAGAAAAAGATGAATTTGTTCAGGTAAAAGATACCTTTCCAACTAAAGGGACACTTCTTAAAATTATCCAAGAAAAAAATAGTGATATGGTAAATGATAATATCTCACCTAAATACTTAAAAGAAGAAATTGATATTTCTGAAACATTACAATATACATATGGCTACTTACTAAGCAAAACTTTATTAAAAGATAAAAGTAACTTAGCTAAATTTTTAAGAATTAGAAATAACTTTTTAATTGAAAAAGAACTTCATAAAGAAGATTTTGATTTATCTGCTGACCCTAAAATTTTAACTAAACATTTAGAAGAATATCTTGATTAATTAAAGCATTTTCTATATAATATAAGTAACTTCTTAAAAGCATTTTAAGAAATACTGGTGCAAAATTTACCTAAAAAACTTAAAATTAAATTAATTAAAAATAAAGTGGCACCACGAAATATCTTTATCTAAGGTGACACTTTTAATATGGAGGAATAAAATGATACAAAAACAAAAAGGCTGTAATGATATTTATGGCAAAGATGCTAAAATATGGAAATACATTGATTCTGTAATTGACGCTGTTATGGAAAAATATAACTATACTTACATAAGAACTCCCCTAATAGAGGCAACAGAATTATTTCATAGAACAATTGGTACATCTACAGATATTGTTACTAAAGAAACCTATGATTTTACAGACCGTGGTGGTAGAAAAATAACCTTAAGACCAGAAGGAACAGCCGGTGTTGTCCGCAGCTTTATTGAAAATAAGATGTATGGTGATGCATCCCTTCCTCTTAAAGTTTATTATAATGGAACAATGTATCGTTATGAAAGACCTCAGTCAGGTAGAGACCGTGAACTTACTCAATTCGGTATGGAAATCCTAGGAAGCGATGATCCCCTATGTGATGCTGAAATTATTTCCTTAGCGGTTAATATATATCAAATGCTTGGCTTAAAAGAAATAAAAGTAAACATAAATTCCCTAGGCGATGATGCATCCCGTCTTAAATATCGTGAAGAACTTATTAAATACTTTAAACCTCATATTAATGATTTATGTGAAGACTGTAAAGAGCGCCTAGAGAAAAATCCTCTTCGTATTCTAGATTGTAAAGTAGATGCTGAAAATCCTCTTTTAAAAAATGCTCCTAAAACTTTAGATTATTTAAATGAAGAGAGTAGAGACCGCTTCGAAAAAGTCCAAGAATACTTAGATATCTTCCAAGTAAAATATGAAATAAATCCTAATATAGTACGCGGTCTTGATTACTATAATCATACCGTTTTTGAAATAGAAGCTAAAGTCTCAGGTTTTGGTTCTAATAATGTTTTAGGTGGCGGAGGTCGTTATAACGGTTTGTGTAAACAGCTAGGTGGACCAGATACTCCTTGTATTGGCTTTGCTTGTGGTATTGGTCGTCTAAAAACAGCATTAGAATTAGAAAAAGTAAAACTTCCTATAACAGAAACAATTGACCTATTCTTATTATACGTTAATGACGAAGAAAAAAAATATGCAGCTTATCTTTCCCAAGAATTGCGCTTAGCCGGCTTTATCGTTGATACCGAATATAATAATCGTAGTCTAAAAGCCCAGTTCAAACAAGCTGACCGTCTTCAAGCTAAATATACAGCTGTTTTAAATAGTACTGATTTAAATAATAACGAAATAAAAATAAAAAATAATAAAACCAAAGAAGAAGAAATAATTAGTCTTGATGCGATAATTTATTATCTTGATGAAAAACTAAATACAAATTTAGATGACGAAGATGAATGTGGCTGCGAAGATGAATGTTGCACTGACGACCATTGTGACAAAAATTGCCATTGCCATCACTAAGGAGGAATTATGAAAAGATTATTTTTAAATGAATTAAAAGACCACTTCAATGAAGAAGTAACTATAAGTGGTTTTGTTGATAGTATAAGAAATCTGCAATGGGTTCAATTTATAGTTTTAAAAGATGAAACCGGAAAAGTTCAAATAACTGTTGAAAAAAGTCTTGAAGAAAATAAAGAACTAGTTAATATTATTGACAATTTGTCTGTTGAATCAACTATCAAAGTAACAGGTAAATTACTATCTTCACCTAAAGTAAAATTAAATGGTATGGAGCTTATTCCTAAAACTATTGAAGTAACTAGTAAAAATTTATCTGAATTACCATTTAATTATAAAGATACTTCAACTGTTAATCTTGATACTAGACTTGATAATCGTTATATTGACTTGCGTAGTGATAAGAATATTTTATTATTTCAAGTTCAAAGCTGCATCGTAAGATATATGCGTGAATATCTTTATAATAATCACTTCACAGAAATACATACCCCTAAATTTATTGGTGCCGCTAGTGAATCAGGCTCCGAAGTATTTGAAGTAAAATATTTTGACCATAAGGCCTATCTAGCTCAAAGCCCTCAGTTTTACAAACAAATGGCTTTGGCTAGTGGGTTTGGCAGAGTCTTTGAAGTAGCGCCTTGTTTTAGAGCCGAAAATTCCAATACTTCAAGACACGCTACCGAGTTTACATCCTTCGATGTCGAATTTGCCTATATAAATGATTTTAATGATGTTATGGACCTTGAAGCTGAAATGCTAAGTTATGCCTTACAAAAAGTTAAAGAAGAATATGGTGCTAAAATAAAAGAACTTTTTAATCTTGATATCGTTGTTCCTAAAACACCATTCCCTAAGATGCGTCTTGCCGATATCTATGATGTTTTAGAAAAAGAATATAATTACAAAGTTCCTGATAGTGAAAAAAATGATCTTACAACTGAAGCTGAAAAATTATGCTATAAGTTAGCTCAAGATAAATTTTCTTCCGAATTTTTATTTGTTATTGACTTCCCAGCTGAAAAAAGAGCTTTCTACCATATGCGTGATGAAAATGGTATCTTACAGGGCTATGATTTAATTTGGCGTGGTGTTGAAATAACAACTGGAGCTCAAAGAGAACATCGTTATGATTACTTAGTAAAAACGGCTAAAGAAAAAGGCTTAGGTGCCGATGTTGCTTTCTACTTAGACTTCTTTAAACACGGCTGTCCTCCTCACGGTGGCTTCGCAATTGGTATAGACCGCCTAACAATGCTTTTACTTGGTATACCAAGTGTTAAAGAAAGTCAGTTCTTATTCCGTGGACCAAGTAGATTATATCCATAAAAAAATAGCGAAATTTAGTCGCTATTTTTTCTTTCAGCTTTCAAAGAATATGCTATAATAAACTAAAGAGTAGGTGACTTATGAAAAAAAGGACTTCTCCCAAAATAAAGAAAAATAGTTCAATATCTATTTTAAGCAATATAAAAAAACAACAGTTAAATGAAACAAAACTGCTCTTTTATAATGTCCTTTTAATGTTAGTAGTAATTATCTTAGTTAGTTATATAACTGTTTTTGCTGTCGGAAAAAACAATATCTTTACTAATATTCCCGAAAATCTAACTCACGAAGAAACTCTAAATCTTATTACAAAACCCCTTTTTTTAACTGAAAAAGCCATTTTAAAAGACTCTAAAGGACTTCTCACAAAACCCTTTACTTTTGAAGTAGTAAATAAGAAAAAAACTACTACTTCTTATCATTTAGTTTTACTAGAAGATGCTCCTTCTATAAAAAAAGATCACTGTACCGATAAACAAGTAAGTATAGATACCTTAAAATATAGCCTTGATGGAAAAACTATACTAGCGCTAAAAGATACTTACAAAAATAATGAATATATCCTATTAGAAGAAACAATACCACCACTTTCTACTAAAAAATATAGTCTTAATTTATGGATAAACAATATGCTTTTAAAAGACAAAAATAAAAAGCATTTTCACGGAAGATTAGTATTAGAAGAGTACTAATCTTTCTCATTTAAAAATGCATCAATTATTTTATTAGTCAAAAATATATAATCTAAATATAAGAAATGTCCACCAGGCAATATTATTAATTCTGCTTTCTTTATTAATTTTTTTAATTTAATCCCATCTTTTAAAGGTGTTGTCTTATCATTTTTACCCCATAATATTAAAACTTTATCATCAATATTTTTAAAATATTTTTTCAAGTCCTTGTTAACTATATTTTTAAAAGTATTTTGCATAGTAACTGGTAAATTATTATAATCAGTAGACCCAAAAGACTTAATTAATTTTTGATAATAATATTCTTGCTTTAATTTAGGTAATAGCTTAATCATTCTTCTTAAAATTTTATAAATACTTTGCTTTATCAATTGTTTTAATGTTTTTCTAGGTTTGATACCAGCTACATCAATAAATAAAAGTTTTTCAAACTTAATTTTATAATAACCAGAAAGTATTGCACTAATTCTTCCTCCAAAAGAATGCGCAATTATAATAGGTTGTTCTATTTTTTCTTTTTCCAAAAAATCTTTTATAACTTTACTATAAAGAAATATATCTAAGGTCTTTCTAGGAATAGGACTATTCCCAAAAGCCGGATAATCTATTATATAAATAGTATAAGAGTCTTTAAAGAAATCTATCATATGCCTAAAACTAGCTCTGGTATTACCCCAACCAGGTAAAATTAAAATGCATTTTTTACCACTTCCATATTTCTCATAGTAAATAGTTATATCTTGGCTACTAAAAAACATAAATACCACCTACAGTAATTTATGCTTTACATAAATATTCGTGAAAAGTCTTGTTAAAAGACTAATAATTTGTTATACTTAAATTGTCAGAGAGAAGCGAAAACTGACCAATTTAAAACCGACTAAAATGACGATACGGGAGTTTTGATCAGCTATTGGTGTTGAATACTTATTATCTAAGGATCCTAAAGATAGCGTAAGAACACCCACCTGTACAAATGCAGGTTTTATCGTTGTCAGGACGCTCTCACCTGACTTTTTTTTATGATTTTTTTTGACTAACACTTTAATAAATAGTATAATCTATTTATAGTAGGTGGTCGTATGTTTCATAAGAAAAAAGGTTTTACTCTAGTTGAATTAATTGTCT
>CANRQG010000020.1 GCA_947632735.1 uncultured Bacilli bacterium
CCCCCCCCAGGGTGGTATTGTCAAGAAAAAGTTTTCGGCACCAAACAAAAAAAAAGCACAATGTGCTAAATTCTTTTTAATTGTTGTTTTTTAAATATATCTATTTCTCTTATAGCTAAAGATCTAAAATCTCCTTTAGGTACTTCACTATATAAATGATAATACATTAAAATACCCATTTCATATAAATAGATACACTTTTCTAAAGTTTCTTTATTTTTAATTTGGGGTAAAACTAATCTAATCTCTTTTAAAATATTATCTTCATCTTTTAAAAAGCATCCATATATATCTTCACCACTTTCTAAAAATTTTGTTCTAGGTACTAAGTATGCCATAGCATCATCTTTAGAAAAGTAATTTATAACATCATAAAATGTAGTAGTTAAAGAAATAGTTTCTTCTTTTATATCAGTTCTTTCTAAAAGTGTTTTAAAATCTTTTGCTAAGTTTATCTCAGTATCTTCTTCTTGATTTAAAGAATCATCATATTGTAATAAAATATTATCAAAATAATTATAAGTTTTTTCATTTAAAACATCTAATTTATCTAATATTGCATCAAATGCTTCTTCATCTTTTATTTTATGAATATTTTCTATTAAAAACTTATAATATTTATTTTCTTCTTTGATAATGGCTAGATATTCTTTTAGTTTTTCTAATAAAATATTTCTTCTAGTATTATCTTTATCTTTAATAAATGAATAGAAATATAGTGATAAATAATCTTTTATTACTATTAAGGCTTCTTTTTTATTTAATTTTATTAGTTCTTTTAACTCTTCTTGCATAAAACTACTCCTTGTTTATTTTTTCTATTATTTTTTCGATATTATTACCATATTCAATTGAAGTATCAAAGATAAACTTTAATTCTGGTGTATGTCTTATTTCAATTCTTTCAGCTAATTTACTTCTAATAAAAGAAGAGGCTTTTTCTAAAGCTTTTAATGTCTGTTCTTTCTTTTCTTCGTCTAAGACAGTAAAATAAACTTTAGCAAAACTTAAATCATTAGTAGTCTCTACGCCAGTTATTGTTACAAATTTAATTTCTTCATCTTTTATTTCGGTCATTAGAATCATACTAATTTCTTCTTGAATTGTATGATTTAATCTTTCTATTTTTATATTTGGCATAACTTTCCTCCTCTAGTTAGAAAAGAACTTAAGATAACTTAAGTTCTTTAAAAATATTTATCTTTTTATTTCAACTAATTCATATATTTCAATGATATCTTTTTCTTTATAATCTTGACAATTTTCTAAAGTAATGCCACAATCCATATCTTTTTTTACTTCTTTTACTTGGTCTTTTTCGTGTTGAAGAGACTTTACTTGACCGTTATAGATAACAACACCATCTCTTATTAAACGAGCTTTAGCATCTTTCTTAACTATTCCGCTTGTTACGTGACAACCAGCAATTAAGCCAACTTTAGAGAATTTAAAGATTTGTCGTACTTCTAATGTCGCAATTACTTGCTCCTCAAATTCAGGGTCTAACATACCTTTCATAGCACTTTCCATATCTTCAACTACTTTATAGATTATGTCATAAGTTTTAATCGTTATATTATATTGTTTAGCTGTTTCTAAAGTAGCATTATTACCTCGAACGTTAAAGCCAATTATTAAAGCATCTGATGCACTGGCTAAAACGACATCGCTTTCTGTAATAGCTCCTACGGCGGCTCTTACGATGCTTATCTTAACACCTTCAACTTCTATTTTTTCTAAGGCATTTTTTACAGCTTCTAAGCTACCATTTACATCAGCTTTTAAAACAATATTTATTTCTTTAATACCCTCTTGGATACGACCAAACAAGTCTTCTAAAGACATTCCTGAAAAGTTAGTATCTTGTTCTTTAAAACGTAATTGTCTAGATGTCGCTATCTCTTTGGCTTTCTTTTCTGATTCAAAAGCCATAAACTTATCACCAGCACTTGGTACTTCAGAAATACCAGTTACTTCAACAGGGGTAGATGGACCAGCCTCGACAATGTTTCTGCCTTTATCGTCTTTTAAGGTACGAACCTTTCCAGCATAATTACCAATAACGATAGGGTCGCCTAAGCGAAGAGTACCATTTTGAATTAATAGTGTTGCAATTGAACCAACTTTACTATCTTTTCTGGATTCAATGACAGCACCTGTTGCATAACGAGCTGGATTAGCTTTATATTCTTGCATTTCAGCAACTAATAAAATATTTTCTAGTAATTCATTAACACCCTCACCTGTTTTAGCAGAGATTTTATTGACAATAATATCGCCACCCCACTCTTCTGGTGTAAGGCCATTTTCGACTAAACCACTCATAACTTTTTCAATATTAGCATCAGGCTTATCGATTTTATTAATAGCGACAATTATTGGCACTTTAGCTGCTTTAGCGTGGTCAATTGCTTCTTTGGTTTGAGGCATAATCCCATCATCAGCCGCAACGATGATAATAACTATATCAGTAATAGAAGCTCCTCTAGCACGCATTTCAGTAAAAGCAGCGTGTCCTGGAGTATCAATAAAGGTAATAACTTTTCCATTACATTTTACTGAATAAGCACCTATTGCTTGGGTTATACCACCAGCTTCACCACTTGCTACATTAGTTTTTCTAATAGTATCAAGTAAAGTCGTTTTACCGTGATCAACGTGCCCCATAATTGTAACAACAGGTGGTCTTGCGACTAAGTCTTCTTCTTTTTCTTCTATTTCAAAATTTTCAAAATTAGAAATATCAGCTGTTTCTTCCTTCTTTAAGGTTTTATCATAATCTGCACAAATAAGTTCAGCTGTATCATAATCAATGGCTTGATTAACATTAGCCATTATTCCTAAAGTTATTAATTTTTTTACTAATTGAGTAGCTCCTACTTCTAGTAAATTAGCTAAATCAGTAACTGTCATTCCCTCGTGGTATAAAATAACATTTTCATCTTTAGGTGTTTCATTACTTTGAAGTTTCTCACGATGTTTATAAATATTTTTTCTTTCTTTAAGAAAATCTTTTTTATTTTCAACTTTCTTAGATTTAACTTTTGTAAAAGATGTTTCATTATCTAAATCAATTTTTGTATCTCTAGCTAATTCTTCAGCCTTATCTGTTACTTCTTCATCAATTCTTTGTTCTTCTAAATCTTCGACAGTACCTGTTATATAATCTTCTTGGTCTTGCAACTCATTATCAAGTAAAATAATACTTTCTTCATCTAAGCTTGTAGTAGCATCTTCACAAGCAATACCAATTTTTTCACATAAAGAGATTATCTCTTCTACTGTTTTACCAACGTCATTTGCATAATCTTCAACATTCATCATAAGACTCACCTCAACTTTCGATTATTTTTCTTATTTCTTCATAAATACTATCCTCTATTTGACATTCTAGCTTTTTTTCTAAGATTTTACTACTAATAGCTTTTTCTAAAACACTAGCGTCTTTTTTAATATATGCTCCCCGGCCATTTAATTTTCCTGTTACATCAACTTTTACTTCGCCTTCTTTATTTCTAACTATTCGTAAAAGTTCTTTTTTAGGAAGACTTTCTTTAGTAACAACACACGTTCTTAAAGGTATTTTTCTTTGTTTCATTAACGGAAATTAATACCTGCCTCTTTAGCTTGTTCAGTTGTTTTAATATCTATTTTAAAATGTGTTAGTTTAGAGGCTAGACGAGCATTTTGACCTTTTTTACCTATGGCTAAGGAGAAGTTATCGCCATCAGCAATAACCATAGCTTCTTGTTTTTTTAAATCAGTAATCGCAACAGTTAAGTCTTTAGCTGGAGCTAGGGCATTTTCAATAAAGATAGCTGGATCTTTATCATAGCGAACAACATCTAATTTTTCACCGTGTAACTCTTCAATGATACGAGCTATTCTAGAACCTTTTTCTCCAATACAAGCTCCAATTGGGTCAACATTAGGATTTTCAGAATATACTGCTACTTTACTTCTATTTCCAGCATCTCTTGCGACACTATAAAGCATAACTGTTCCATCAGATAATTCTGGTATTTCTAGTTCGAATAATCTTTTAACAAAGCCATAATGACTTCTACTTAGTAAAACTAAAAGATTTTTACCATTATTATCAACTTTAGAAACATAAACTTTAATTTGAGAACCCATTTCAATTTTTTCTCCAGGGATAATATCTTTCTTAGGTAAAATACCATTAGTTCTACCTAAATCAATAAAGTAATTATCCGTATCTTCTAAAGCAACTGTACCAATTAATAATTCATCTTGCTTATCGCCAAATTCATCCATAATAGAGTTTCTTTCAGCTTCTCTTATCTTTTGAATTACAACTTGTTTAGCTGTAGAAGCTGCGACTCTACCAAAATCTTTAGGAGTAACTTCTGTATCAATAGTATCTCCTACTTCTAAAGTCTTATCAATTTTTTTAGCATCACTAAGTTTAATCTCAACTTCAGGATTAAAATAAGAAACTGTCTCTTTAGTTTTGGGCTTTTCTTCACCATCTTCTGCTTCTACTTCTTCAACTTTAGTATCTTTTTCATCATCTAAAGCATAACTTTCAAAAACATAATCATCATATTCTTCTTTAGTCATCTTTTCATCAGGAACAACTGTTAAATAAGAATAAACTTTGATATCGCCTGTTTCTCTATCAAACAAGACTTTAACATTAGTTTTTGATTTAAAATTTTTCTTATAAGCTGATGTTAAGGCCAACTCCATAGCACTATATACTATTTCTGGGTCAATATCTTTTTCCTTAACAATATTATCAAGCGCTTTTTTAAATTCTTTACCGTTCATTTTCTCCATCTCCTTTTTCTTGTGAAAAAATATCTAATACATCTATATCTAGAGGTAAGGCTTTTTCTTTATCAAGAATTTCATTAATTATTTTTGATGCCTCAGTAACTTTATTTAAATCAATATAATCACTACTATCTAAAGCAATATTAAAAGTTTTTTGGCCCTCTTCATTAGTTATATAAACATCACTAACATAGACATTTAAATATTTAATCTTTTCATCCACTAATTGTGCAATACGTTCTTTCATAGACCTCCTATAATTAATAAGAAGTGGGATATCCCACTTCCTGTCTACAAGAATTATAACATAACTTTCTTAAATTACCAAGAACTTTTTGCTGTTTTACTTATAAATTCTTCTGTAAAGCCTTTTTTTCTCTTAATTCTTCCTTGGTTATATATTTTGGAACATATAAATTATCGCTTAAAACGACATAAACACCATTATCATTTGTAATTGCAGCTTCATTTATACTAATTAAATTATCAATAGTTGTATTATATTTACTAGCAAACTCAGCTAAAGATAAATTTTTATCATAACTAACACAATAAGTATAATATTTTAAATCACTTACTGGTATTTGGTAATGTAAAATCAAACTTTCTCCTACTGTTAAATTATCATTATATTTATTATTTACTTTTTTTATCATATGGATAGGAACATTAGTATCTTCTGCTAAGTTACTAAGTGTATCGCCTTTTTTTACCGTATAAAATCTTACTAAGTCTACAGTACTATTTACTTCATCTAAAGTATAAGTTATATGAAAGTCTCTAATATCACTTTTCTTATTAAAAGCTCCGAGAGCTAAAAAACAAGCTAAAGTAGTACTTAGAAGATAACGGTTTCTTAAAATATATTTTACTTTGCCATCTTCTTTTTTACTTAACTTAGAAAATTGATAAATAGTTTCAGCACAGATATGTAAAAGGCCTTTTTCAAAAGAAATAAGCTTTTCATTATTAGTAGAAAAATAATTATCTAAATTTCTTGTAAAATTAGAATGTCTTTTTGAAAAAGAATTAGCTTTTTCTTCTTTTCTTACTTCTTTATAAATAGCTTTTAAAGATTTATTCTTTTCTTCTTTTACTTGTTCTTTTTCTTTCTTTTTTTCTACTTGTAAATGCTTATAGTATAATTTATCATATTCAATTCTTTTTATATCATCTTTTAAAACATTATAAGCTTCATAAACTTCTTTTAATTTTAAAGTAGCAATTCTTTTTTCTTCTTCAGTTTTATTTACAGTAGCATCAGGATGATAAAGCTTAGCTAACTTACGAAAGCTTTTTTTAATATCTTCAGCTGATGCATCCATTTCAAGTCCTAAAACTTTATAATAATCAATAAACTTCATAGTATCCCCCTTTTTGACAACCAGTATAAATTATACTACAAAATTTAGTTTTTGTAAAGAAAATTTAATAATTAATGAGCATATTTTAGGAAAGCAAAAGGCTTTTTATTTTCTAATTTTAAAATTATAAAACACGCTATATAACAGATAGATAATGTTATTACAAAAGAAACAATACCAATTAAAGTCATATTTGAAGTTAGCTTTTTCAAAATAAACCTAACCACAATAGCAATAGATGCGTGAAGTGGATAAGTAATAGTACTTACTGTTCTAAGTAATTTAGCATTTTTTAGATGAATATTAGTATTTAACAGTAACTTAAAAATAAGGATAACTACTGGTAAAGAACATATGTAGCAACTATTAGAAAAAAGCTTATATTCAATAAATAAACCAACTAAAGATATAATTAAAGAAAGATAATAACTCTTATAATTTTTTATTTTTAAATTTATTTCTTTACTCGCAAACATTTTACCAATAAGAATCCAAATTAAAGCAATGGGAAAACTAGATAAAGGTGATGAAAAGTATGTTTCATAAACACTAAGGAGACTATTAAAAAATGGTACTTTTGTAAAGAAACTACTAAAACATAAGAAAGAATAAAGAATAGTAAAGATACAAAGAAGAATCTTATCATTAACTTTTTTAGATAAGAAATAGACAACAAGTGTTCCTACTAGAGAAGCCGCAATAAACCAAGAAGCCGCAAATGTACTACCAAAGAGAAAATGTTTTATTAGGTTACATATATAAATAAATATATTGGCACTATTTTTAGGTAAAAGCCAAGATGACCTAAGATAATAAGTAACTGGTAATAAGACAATAAACCAAAATAAATATAATTTCATTTGTCTAAAACAATAATTTTTAACAGTTTTCTTTTCTTCTTCTACAGATACAGAAACATTAATTTTTCTAAAAAGTAAAAAAGAAGAAATAGTAAAGAAAAGAGGAACCGCTAATCGTAACCAAGGATAAAGTACTGATAAAAATGTTTGGGTATGGATACAAACTATCATAATAGATAGAATAAATTTTGCTAAGTCTAAAATATCATAGTTCCGTTTGTCCGACATACCCCTACCTCAAATTCTCTTTCAAGTGAAGTAATTTTTCTTCTTCTTCAGCTAACTTCTTACGGTCTAATTCAACAATATTACTTGGTGCTTTATTAACATAATTTTCATTAGAAAGGAGCTTCTTTCTTCTTTCAATAGAGCTTTCTAACTTAGCTATTTCCTCTTCTAAAGCCTTAGTATCTATAAATTCTTTTTCAAAGAAATAAGTAATATTTATAAAATTAGACTTATAATTAGACGTAATCATTCCATCGGGGTCATCACTCGTTAAATTTGCTTCAGTTATTTTAAGTTGTGATGCATAGATATTAATAAATTCTTCATTACTACATTCAAAGTTAACTAGGGCACTTTTCGTAATCTTATTAGTAGCTTTCATATTTCTAATTGCGACAATATCTTCTAATATGCCATCTAGCTTTTCACTTTCTTCTTTAAATACTTCTTTTTTATTATATTCTGGATACTTAGATATCATAATAGATGCACTCTCTTTAATAGGAAGCATTTGATAAATTTCTTCTGTTACGTAAGGCATAAATGGATGAAGCAATTTCAAAATAGTTGTCAAAACATCTAGTAAAACACTCTTAGTTGTCGTATTCATATTAGCTTTACTTAGTTCAATATATGAGTCACAAAAATCTTCCCAAATAAAGGTATATAGTTCATTACCTACATTATGAAAGTTATACTTATCCATATTTTTAATAGTACTTTTAATAAGTTCATTTTTCTTAGTTAAAATCCATTTATCAGAAAGAGTTAAATCATTAAAAGATAACTCTTCTTCTTTTAGAGCATCAATATTCATTAAAACATAACGTGAGGCATTCCATAGTTTATTAATAAAATTCCAAGATGACTTTACTTTATCTTCATCAAATCTTAAATCCATACCAGGTGCGGAATTTGTCGTTAAGAAATAACGAAGAGAATCAGCTCCATATTTATCAATTATATCTATTGGGTCAACACCATTACCTAAAGATTTAGACATCTTTCTACCCTCTTTATCACGAATAAGACCGTGAATTAAGCAATCTTTAAATGGTCTTTTACCAGTAAATTCTAAACCTTGAAAAGTCATTCTATTTACCCAAAAAGGAATAATATCATAGCCAGTTACTAAGACATTATTAGGATAATATCTTTCAAGTAATTCACTTTTTTCTGGCCAACCTAAAGTAGAAAAAGGCCATAGGGCTGATGAAAACCAGGTATCTAAAACATCTTCATCTTGTACCCAACCTGTACCAGGAGAAGTTACTTGTACTTTTACTTCATCGTCTTTGTACCAAGCGGGTATTCTATGTCCCCACCAAAGTTGTCTAGAAATACACCAGTCATAAGTAATTTCCATCCAGTGATTCATTGTCTTTTCAAAACGTGAAGGAATAAAATTAACTTTCGTTTCTTTGTTTTTTTGATTTTCTAGTACTCTATCAGCTAAAGGACGCATCTTAACAAACCATTGCTTTGATAAATATGGTTCTTCAGTATCAGTTCTTTCACTATGACCAACAGAATGGGTAATTTCTTCAACTTTAATTAAAAGATTAGCTTTCTTTAAATCAGAAACTAATTTTTTGCGACACTCTTCCCTAGTTAGGCCCTCATAACCAACAGCATTTTCATTCATCGTCGCATCAGGATTCATACAAACAATTTTCTCTAGATTATGACGTAAGCCTACTTCAAAGTCATTAGGGTCGTGAGCTGGGGTAATTTTAACTACACCAGTTCCAAACTCAGGGTCAGCGTGAATATCGCCAACAATAGGTATAAGCTTATTAACAATAGGTAAAACAACCTTTTTACCAATTAAATGTTTATATCTTTTATCATTAGGATTAACCGCAACAGCGGTATCACCAAATAAAGTCTCAGGACGAGTTGTAGCGACTTCTAAGAATTGATCTGTTCCTTCAATAAAATATTTTAAATGGTAAAAAGCACCTTTATCTTCTTTATAAATAACTTCTTCATTAGATAAAGCTGTCATTTGTTCAGGGTCCCAGTTAATAATCTTTTCTCCACGATAGATTAGACCTTTATTATATAAAGCAATAAATACTTCATTAACAGCTTTATTTAAGCCCTCATCTAAAGTAAATCTTTCTTTAGAATAATCAACACTAATACCCATCTTAGCCCATTGTTCGTGAATGGTTTTAGCATATTCTTCTTTCCAAGCCCAAGCTTGTTTAAGCCAAGCTTCTCTTTTCATTTCTCTGGGCTTTAGGCCCTGTTCTTTTAATCTTTTATCAATTTTAGCTTGAGTTGCGATACCGGCGTGGTCCATACCTGGTAACCATAAACAGTCATAGCCCTGCATTCTTTTATAACGAATAATTATATCTTGAAGCGTTACATCCCAAGCGTGACCTAAATGTAATTTACCGGTTACATTTGGTGGTGGAATAACAATACAAAATGGTACTTTACTACTCTTAGTATCCGCTTTAAAATAATTATTACTCTTCCACATCTCATATTTATTTTTTTCTACTTCTAAATGATTATATTTTTTATCTAACATAATTAATAATCTCCTTCTAAATACTTATTTAAAACATCTTTTATAACTAATAGTTTTTCTTTGAAATCTTGATTACTAGTAGCTAAATACTTAGTAATTAATTTATTAAGATAATCTTTCTTAAGAATAATTTCTAAACTCTTAGGAAAAGAAATATCAAAGATAAAAGCTAAGTTACAAACTAAATTATCAGCTTGAGTATGTCTTTTTTCTTTAGTAACTAATTTCTTATTAAGAATTTCTTCATATACTTCTTCACTAACAGTACTATTATCAAGAGGCAGAATATCTGAATTTAAGACTAAGTATAAAATATCTATTTTATCGGCATCTCTTACGATATTACAAATTAATTTTTCTTTTTCTGTTAAATCTTTATCTATAGAATATTTATTATGATTTAAAACTACTTTTCTTAACAAAGCATCATTTTCTTTATTAGAATTAAACTTACGAATAAATGAAGGCGTTAAGATATTATAACCTAAAAGGCCGTGGTCAATACTAGCTGAGTCTTTAAAGGTTTGATAATTTTTATATTGTTCAAACCGGCCTATATCGTGCAAAAGTCCACCTAATTTAGCTAACTCTATATCTTCTTCAGGTAAATTTAAGCTCTTAGCAATTTCTTCACAAAGACTTACGACTCGAAAAGTATGATTAATTTTTCTTTCAATATTTATACCATAATTTAAGTATAAATCAGTATATTTTCTAAACTCTTTTATAGCTTCTTTCATAATCCCTCCAAAAAAAAGAAACCTATCCTAAGGACGAGTTTCTCGTGGTACCACCTTAATTTATAAGTAAAACTTATCTTGATATTGATAACGGAATTATCCGGGACTACCTACTTAGTTTCAATAGTCAAGTTCGTTTGCTACATTCAATAATATTTTTAATTCATTTCCACCAACTATGAACTCTCTTTATAAAAATAATTATTTACTCCTCAAACTCAAAACATCTATTAAAATTATATACTATATTTATTTTTATTTCAATGATATTGATAAGTTTTTTTCCCATCAGTTAAAGAAATATTTAAAAGATGAAAAAGCTTTTCTAAATCTATATCAAGACTATTTTCTGCTAAAGATTTTAACTCTTCTAAAGTAAGATGCTTATTTCGTACTTCTTCTAGAGTAATGTTAGCTAAGAAACTCCCCATTATATAAGGATAATACTCATTAAGAAGAGGAACATCATAATTACTAATTAAAGTAATTAATGTATCATCACACGTTTTTTTAACATAACTAGTAGCTTCTAGTTGCCAAGGGTATTTTTCTTTTATATTAGTTAGGGTTTTTTCATCTAAATTTTTTAGTTGATAATTAATCATAGCCTTAGCTTTTTCTTGTTCCTCTGCAAAAGAAATATCTTTATTAATTTCTAGAGTCTCTAAATAAATTAAAATTTGGATAATATCCATTCCTAGGGAAAAGATATTTTTTCCTCTTTTTGCCTTTAAAGTATTGATATATTCTTCAGAATAGTTTTTTCTAGCAAGAAAGTCTAGGGCATATTTTTCATAGAAAATAGCCATAAATTCATCGATACTTTTAGATAAGCTATAGGTATTATTTTTCTTAAATTGAATAAAATGGGTAAATTCGTGAGCAAAGTAATAAAAGTCTTTCAAAGTATTATCACGTAAAATTATGGAGTAAACATCTCCATCTAAATAAAAAGTTTTATTATCAGACTCTTCTACTTTATCAGCACTAAAAAGATAAATAATTTTTTTATTGGCTAAAGCTTCTTTATAAATATTTAACCATTCTAAAGTAGGGTCTATTTCTTTTAAATATTCTTCTACTAAAGATGTAAATTCACTATCAGTAATTCTTCTTGAAACATCGGAAGTATTTTTGGCAAAAGAAGCTGACGCTTTTATTTCAAAGGTTAGCATTTCTAATATTTTTAGATAATTATTTTTTAAAAAAGCATCATCAAGAAGAGTTAATTTTTCTCTAGTTAATAAATCTTTTAATAAGCTAAAACGATAGGTATCTTTATAATAAGTACATAATTCATCATAATTAAGTAGTTTAGTATCTTTATCTAAGTAGCGAAAAAGAAGGATGTCATCTAATTCTTCTTTAGTATAAAAATTACTTTCTTTTCCTGACTTATCTAAAATTTCTCGTAAATAGATAGCCATTAAAAGACTATTATTAGAAAATTGCAGAAGTTCTTTAAATCTTTTATCTAGCTTGTCCATCTAAATACCCCCTTTTTTATAGGGGATATTTTATCATAATTTGGATTAAAACGCAAGTAAATGCACTGGTTTTTATGAAAACATAGCCTGATATAGATTATATTTTCTAAGGCGTTATAGTTTAGATAGCAAAAGCTAGGTGATTCCTAGCCTTTTTTCATTAAATATTCAACAATTTTATATACTTCAGTATTAGGATTTGCTTCTACTGTTCCTATTGTTTGATTATTATCAATTTGGTATTTTTCTAATTTTTTGGCACGATTAATTGCTAAAGCTATTTTTTTAACAACATCAGGATAAATATTAATATTCTTTTCATATTTTGGATAATATTTTTTTAAACTTTTAATTACTTCTTCATTATTCATATTTGCCGTTGTATAAGCATAATGCAACAAAAACCATACTTCAATACACGGCGATGAGGTAATAATTTTTATATGATTTTTCTTTGCTAATTGAATTGCTTCTTTAATTATTTTATTTTTATTGGAATCAACATCTGTATCAAAGATACAATAGGCTACATCATCTTCTTGCAAATGCAAATTCAACTCATCTATTTCTTTAATTAACATCTTAACTAATTTTAGTGGGTCAGTATTATTTCCTCTAGCATACGTAATATTATATGATTTTTTACTATCTTCAAAATTACTAAAGTAGGTCTTTTCTGTTTTATTTTTCCCTTCTGCCGCTATTAATACTTTGCTTTTTGGTTTTCTTAATTTTCTTACTCTATCGTTACTAATTTTTCTATTATGTTCTATTCTTCTTCCTATAAATTAAAATCATTTTTGATAAAAGGAACAGCTCCATATCTGCCAAGCATATATCCTTTTTCAACATTTTCCGTTTTTCTTACAGAAAAATCACTTAAAGGATATAAATCGCTTATTCCGTTCTTATCATCTTTTTCGGTGAACCATATTTGGTCTCTTCTTAGAATGTTTAGTTTTAATAAATTAGTATCGTGAGTGTTAAATATTAATTGGGCACCATTTTTATTTATATCAGAATCATTAAACATTTGAACTATCATTTCAACCAAGTATGGATGTAAACTTCTATCTAGCTCATCTACTATTACAACTCTTTTATTATTTAATGCATCCATAATAAATGGAATAAAGCAAAAAATAATCTGAGTTCCCATTGATTCTTCTTCATATGATAGTTCAACAGTAGAACCTCTATGTTTAAATAAGGCAGTAAACACTTTGGGCTTTTCTTTCATACTCATTCCAGTTTTTATAAAATCAGGAATTGCGGCCAATACATCATCTGGAACATCTGTTTCTAAAACTTTATAATCTTCTATATTAAAATCAGCTTTTTTCAAAAAGTCTAAGGCAAAAGATTTTAACTCTTTATCATTCTTTAAATATTCTCTTAGAGCTATATCTCTAAGGCCACTTAAATTATTAAATGTATTAATATCTGCACTTAAAAATTTATATGGAACTTTTGTTTTTTCATAATTCCAATTTGTTGCGGTAGCAATAAAAAATTTATTTGGGGCATTTTTAGAAGCTATGTCATTTAATATTTTTTCATCTTTTTGTGGAAAAGAATAATCATTAGTATTGGTTCTATCAAAAATTTTTGTTTCTCTTCCGTTTGGATAATAATATAAGTATTCTTCATATATTTTATTTGAATCAGCCACAAACCCATAAACATATCGTACATCGTCAACAATAAATTTAATTTCAAATTCACTTGGTTTATTGAGGGTATTTTTAGCGAATTTAAATGGGGTTATTGGCAATTTTGCATTGATATTTGTAGTATTTGAACTTCTAAGCATTGATATTACAATAGTCAATATTTTAAATAAATTAGTTTTGCCTGATGCATTTGCACCATATATGGCATTTGTTTTTAACACTCTTCGATTATTAGATATAATATAATTATCATCTAATCCATTTGTAGCGTTTGCGACCATACTAAAAGTAATTTTTTCTTTAAATGATAAAAAATTGGTAATACTAAATTCTAATATCATAGAATGTTCCTCCTTTTTTTATTAATAGTATATGTTATTTTTTAGATAAAATCAACGCTTTTACATATTTTATTTTTGTTTTTTGCATTCTTTTGGTAAAATATTCATTTATTTTATTATTTTTTGGTTTTTATGAAAACATAGCCTAATATAGATTACATTTTCTATTTTTTTAGAATTTATATAATACATAGTTCTCTATTACGTATTAAAGTAATTATGTAAATTATTTAGAAAATCTCTAGTGAAAAAAATGAAACACTATCGTGTTTCTTCAGTAATAGTAGCTAATTTTTTAAATGTTTCTATCAATTTTATAGTTGATTTTCTGCCCTTAATTCATATTAATCACATCTTTTTTGACAAGCGCACTGGATTACTCCATTTTTTGATTTATTTATCAAACGATTCACTTTCATATAAATTGCGATAATTCTTATTTTTCTCTAGTAATTCTTTATGGGGACCACTAGCTTCTATTTGACCATTATTTAAGAATAAAATTCGGTCACTATTTATAATAGTACTAAGACGATGAGCAATTATTAATATAGTATAATCTTTCTTCAAATTATCAATAGCTTTTTGAATGTGCAATTGAGTTTCATTATCTAAAGAACTAGTCGCTTCATCAAACAAGATAATCTCCGTCTTTTGAACTAGGGCTCTTGCAATGGCAAGTCTTTGACGTTCACCACCACTTAAACTGATACCACCCTCACCAACAATGGTATCATACTTGTCAGGTAAAGAATTGATAAAAGTATCTAGTGAAGAAAGACGACAAGCTTCTATCATTTCTTCATCTGTTAAATCTTCTTTTACTAAACGTAAATTGTCTCTTATACTCATATTAAAAATATAGGGATTTTGACTAATAATAGTAATATTATCTCTAATTGATGCTTTATCTAGAGTATTAATATCTTCACCATCTATAGTAATTGTTCCCACATTTATATCATACATTTTACATAATAAATTGAAAATAGTACTCTTACCAGCGCCACTTTTACCGACGAAAGCTACTGTTTCATTAGCTTTTACTTTAAAACTAACATTTTTTAAAACTGGTGTATCTTTATAAGAAAAAGTTACATTCTTAAATTCAAAATTGCCTTCTACTTTAGATAGATGTTTAGAGCCAAATTTTTCTTTAGGAAATTCTTCACTCTTTAATACGGCAAAGATTCTTTCTGAAGATAAGTTAAAGTCTTTTACTTTTTCAAAAAGAGTACTAAAGTAATTGACAATAGAAATAACTCTACCCATATAATTATAGATAACTAAGGCATTAGGTATTTCTAATTGATTAGTAGAAATTAAATAGACTAATAAAATAATAAGTAAAGTATCAAATAAATTTACTAGTGAACCTTCGGCAAGATTATACTTAGTATCAGTTCGAACCATTTTATATCTTTTATCATTAAGATTTACTATTTTAGTTTCTAATTCTTTCATAAAGCTTTCTTCAGCACTAAGCATTTTAATATCGCGACAACCTCTAACTAATTCAGAGACAAAGCCTGAAACTTGTTCATTGCTTTTACGAAAATCTTTATCTTTGATATTTCTAATAGTAACTCTTTTTTGTTCAATGAAATACATAATTATTATCATAATAAGGATAAGTAGAAAGGCTTTTTTATTTATAATAAATAAAGCGGCAAAAATACCAATATTAGTTACTATATTAGTTATATTTATATTTAAAGATGTAAAGACATCAGCTATTCTACTAGTATCATTAGTAAGACGTTGAATAAAAATACCAGAAGATGTTTCATCTAAACATTTATTTTCTAATCTTAATATTTCTCTACCTAAAGCAATTTGAATTTTTTTAAATGTCTCTCGATAGATAGTTGAGGATAAATTACGATGAAAATAATGAATAAAGTTTCTTAATGTTTCAATAAAATAGATAACTAAGGCAGTTATAATAACTTGATATAACATATTTTGAGTTAATTCTATAATTATCTTGGCACTAATTATTGGAATGATAACACTTATAATTATACTTATAATATTACATATAATTAAAAAGAATAGATTTTTTCTTTGACCTTTAGTATATTTCCAAGCAAATTTTATATTTTTCTTTAAATCTTTCATAATGGACTCCTTATATGTATTATACACTATATAGGAAAATATTGTAATATTAGAAAATTATGCTAAAATAAACTTAAGGAGGTATTATGAAGATTAAAGAAGAAAAATTGGGAAATAAAAGGCAAAATTATTTAAGTTGGGATGAGTTTTTTATGGGAATTGCGAAACTTGCTGGAGCAAGAAGTAAAGACCCATCTACACAAGTTGGGGCTTGTATAGTTGATGAAAATAATCGTGTATTAGCTATCGGTTATAATGGTACTCCAAACAACTTTGATGATGATGCTTTTCCGTGGGATAGAGAGGGAGAAGATTTAGAAACTAAATATTTATATGTAATTCACGCTGAAAGGAACGCTATTGCGAATGGGAATAGAATCTCTTTACGGGGAGCAAGAATTTATGTTGATTTATTTCCTTGTAATGAATGTGCTAAAGAGATTATTCAGTTTGGTATAAAAGAAGTAATTTACTTATCTGATAAATATGCTGATTCTAAAGAAACTATTGCTTCAAAATTTTTATTTGATAATTCTGGTGTTAGTTATAGGCAACTAGGTGAAGAGCATCAGAAGGTATTAAAGTTATCTATCAAGCCTGATATACCTGTTGAATATTTAGATGAATAGAAAAAAGACATTATATGTGTCTTTTTATTTTGTTAAAAAGTTGGTACACACAAAACTTTTTTTTAATTACTATGCTTAGTATTCTACTTATATTTAGTAGCACACCAGCCTTCATAACCAACTATATCGTGATTTCCATCTGAAGCGTGTCGTGCCCAAACATAGTAAGTAGTTTCAGTATCAAAATAGTTAGAATACAACACATATATATTATTATCTTCGGGAATATTAACAGTAGCGACTCTAAAAGATATACTATCTTTTGAACCTGCTAATATTAAACCTCTTGCTTTACTAGAGGCCCAAGTATTGCCAATATGGACAGTGCAGTAAGAATTAGCAGGAAAGGTTATTGATAGACCAGTATAAGAATAACCCATTGTGGTAGTAAATTCATCCCCTACTTCTTTAATTTTCTTTATAGTATATAGTTCATCTTCAATACCTTTAAGTCTTGCATCTATCTTAGAACAAGTTCCATCTATGGCATCTTGGACATTATCAGCCATTAAATTAGAGTTATCTTGATAGACTACATCTCTACTATTTATTAGTGTTTCGGCTAGAACATAACAAGATATTGTAGAAATAATGACAGCTAGTACTACCGCTATTGTTATCCCGATTATCATTCTTTTATTTTTCTTTAAAAATCGCATCTTTTCACCAACTTTTCTTGCACAATTCTTATTATTTATTAATAAGATTATACCCCCCCCCCCAGGGTGGTATTGTCAAGAGGAGTTTTCCACTTGAAAGTTTTTGCACTTTATGTTATTATGTATTTAGCAAGAAGACTTGCATAAAATAAAAAAGGAATACCTAATTCTCGTAAGTTAGGTACTATTCCTAAAATTTTAGTCTAGTATCAACTTATGTAGTTGGTACTATTTTTATTAATATGATGTAAATCATAATAATAAGGAGCATTATGATATAGCAAAGATATTTCTCTGTTTTTCTCATAATATCACCCCCTTTCACTTTTTCAAAGTAAAGGAGAATAGTACCTAAACTAATTAAGTATTCCTAAAATAAGTATAACATACTTTTTAAATTTTGTACAAAAAATTACACTTGTAAAAAAGTGCGTTTTTTTATTTGTATTTAGTGGCGCAAAAACCATCTACTGAAACAGCATTAGTTCCAACCAGACCATATTTTGCCCATACATAAACAGTGAATTCACTAGTCGTATGTTTACTATAAACAATAGGAAGAAAATATGCCTCATTTTTATTGGCATAATCTCCAGAAATAACCCCTAAACTACTTGTTGACCTAGTTGAACTATCACTTAATACAAGCTCTAATGGTGCACCATAGGAATAACCAACTCTTACTGTTATACTACAATAGGAATTAGCTGGTAACGTTATAGAAACACCTGTATATGCAAGAGATGTTGATGATGTAAAGGTAATATAGTTATACATATTTTTTATTGTATATAGCTTATCTTCTATATCTGATAATCTTGTATCTATCTTAGAACAAGTTCCATCTATTGCTTCTTGCACATTATCGGCCATTAAATTTGAATTATCTTGATAGACTACATCTTTACTATTTATTAGAGTTTCTGCTACCACATAAGATATTGTACCCATTAAAAATATTCCAAGTACTACTCCTATTATTATAAAAAGACATATCTTTTTTTTCAACTTTTATCACCTAACTTTTCTTGCACAATTCTTATTTTTTACTAATAAAATAATACCCCCCCCCCAGGATGGTATTGTCAAGAAAAAGTTTATACACTTGAAAATTTTTATGCTTTATGGTATTATGTATTTAGCGAGGAAACTTGCATATAATAAAAAAGGAATACCTAATTCTCCTAAGTTAGGTACTATTCAAAAATGGTTTTGTACCAACTTATGTAGTTGGTACTATTTTTATTAGTATGATGTAAATCATAATAATAAGGAGCATTATGATATAGCAAAGATATTTCTCTGTTTTTCTCATAATTTCACCTCCTTTCACTTTTTCAAGTAAAGGAGAATAGTACCTAAACTAATTAAGTATTCCTAAAACAAGTATAACATACTTTTTAAATTTTGTACAAAAAATTACACTTGTAAAAAAGTGTGCTTTTTATTTGTATTTAGTGGCGCAGAAACCATTTACTGAAATACCATTAGTTCCAACTAAAGAGTATTTAGCCCATACGTAAACAGTAAATTCGTTAGTTGTATGGGTGCTATATATAACGGGGAGCCAATTTGCTTCATTTATAAAATCACTTGATACTGCTGCCGCAACATCACTTGTTGACCTAGTTGAACTATCACTTAATATTAGCATTGTTGGTGAACCATAACTCCATCCAGCTCTTACTGTTATACTACAATATGAATCAGCTGGTAAAGTTATAGAAATGCCTGTATATGCAAGAGATGTTGATGATGTAAATTCTCTATAGCTACTCATATTTTTAACTGTATATAGCTTATCTTCTATATCTGATAATCTTGTATCTATCTTAGAACAAGTTCCGTCTATCGCTTCTTGGACATTATCGGCCATTAAATTAGAATTATCTTCATAGACTACATCCTTACTATTTATTAGTGTTTCAGCTATTGCATATGATACAAAACTTGATATTAATACACCAACTATTATCCCGATTATCATTCTTTTGTTCTTCTTTAAAAATCGCATCTTTTCACCAACTTTTCTTGCACAATTCTTATTTTTTATTAATAAGATTATACCCCCCCCCCCGAGCTTGTCTG